>JAJQGF010000223.1 GCA_021200695.1 Lachnospiraceae bacterium | reverse complement strand
GTATTTAAACAGAGGAAGGGAATCCTTTGTTTGGATACCATCTTTCTTTTGAGGGAGCAGGAGGTTCATGAAAAGTAGGTCGGTCAGGTCTGAATAGGATTTTCATGGAGGGAAATACTATTGCATAGCTGTCAGATGTGGTGCATAAAAAGGAGCATGGGAAATATTGAAGATTGATTCCTCTGTAATAGGAATGGAATCCGCAAGAGGTTACCAGAGCACAAAGGTGAGTGTAAGGCGCTTTACGGTAAAGGATTACCAGGGAGCTCTGGCAAACAGCGGCAATACCCTTAATACTGCGGTCAGAGACAACAGCTCTGGCGCCGCCGATAAGGACGATGCCGCAGACACCGCGGCTGAGGATAAGGCATCTCTGGTCACAGAATGGCAGAATCGTTTTGGCATTACTGTAAGCAGGAATAATATCAGGAGCCTACAGGATAATACTGCTGCGGATATACGCCTGATATCTCTCAAATACATATTTAATCTGCTTTTTCCGTCAAAAAGGAACATATTTGATTTTTTGGATGAGACCTCGGTGAATACTGCCGGCACCACACAGGTGTTAAGTCAGACGGATGCAGCTCTGACCTCTAATATCAGGCTTGTAAGCTACGCTCAGGAGAATTATGAGTGGGAACAGGAGAATACTTCATTTTCAACAGTCGGGGCAGTGGTAACATCCGATGGAAGAGAGCTCAGCTTTAATATAAATATTGGAATGAGCCGTGAATTTGAACAGTATTATAAGGAGGAGCTGGGAATTGCGACCTTTAATCTTTGCGACCCATTAGTAATAAATATGGATACTGATGTGGCAGAGCTATCGGACCAGACTTTTTATTTTGACATTGACGCCGACGGCGAAATGGATGAAATATCGCAGCTTGGCTCGAAAAGCGGTTATCTTGCCCTAGACAGGAACGGTGACGGCATAATTAATGACGGCAGCGAGCTTTTCGGAGCAGAAAGCGGAGATGGATTTAAGGATTTGGCGCAGTATGACGATGACGGCAACGGATGGATTGACGAGAATGATGAGATATGGTCAAGGCTGCAAATATGGACAATGGATGAGGAGGGTAACAGTAAGCTATACCGTCTGGCGGATAAGGGTGTAGGTGCAATCTGTCTGCAAAATACGCTTACCGATTTTACACTGAAGGGAGATGACGGACAGACTAAAGGCACAATACGCAGCACAGGGATTTTCCTTTATGAAAACGGCGGTGCAGGTACCATCCAGCATGTCGATGTGGCAAAATATGCCATGAAAGCATAAAAGGAAAATGCTGATTTAAAAATCTGGTTTCTGAATTATATTAATTAAATTAAAATAGTAAAAACATTTAAAACAGACTGTTGTCAGAGAAAACTGCATACAGTCTGTTTTGCTGTGCATAAAAGATTTTCTTTCGGCAAAAATAGTATCAGCGGTACTTAAATCATAAAAACAACAGGTTTGTGAATATGCGCTGCTTACACAAACTTGATTCTTCATAAAAAGCAGCGCAGGAAAGAGGGAAGAAATGAGAAAATATGGAAGATATGACAGGAGCAGCGCAAGGCGTGAGCGTATAATACTGATTACATCCGCAGCGTTTGTTCTTGCAGCACTCACGCTTACCGGAGTATATATGAGCAGAAACAGCGAAGAGGACATGGATGATGGGTATACAATGGACTTTGCCGCGTTGGAGAACAGTACAAAGGATAAGCTTGAGGAGATTGCAGACAGTAATACGGGCAACACCTCCAATGCAAATGTAAATAATGTAAACCTTGAGGACGACCTTGATTATATGCCGATGGAGCAGGAGACTGATGCGGAGGATGCAGAGGAGGCCGGTTCAAATATGGTTGAAATAGCCAGGGAGGCGGAGCCTGTCGCTGAGGCTGAAAATATTATTGCTGAGGAGGCGCCGGCAGTTGAAGAGGCGCAGATACAGCTAAGCTTTGCAAATGAAATTCTGCGACCTGTTGAGGGAACTACGCTTATTCCGTATAGTATGGACAAAAGCGTATATTTTACCACATTGGACCAATATAAATATAATCCGGCAATGATAATTGAGGCTGAGGAGGGAGAAAATGTGGCAGCCTGCGCGGATGGCAGAGTTACAGATATTTACGAGGATGCCGTGCTTGGTGAGGTTCTTGTGCTTGAGCTTGGCGACGGATACAGCGCGGTATATGGTCAACTGACTGATATACAGGTTTCGGTTGACGATTATGTTAATGCAGGAGAAATCATAGCATCTGTGGGTGCGCCTACCAAATATTACAGCCTTGAGGGCAGCAACCTGTATTTCAGGCTTGACTCTGACGGCACGGCAGTAAATCCTGAGGACTTTTTTTAAAGGTCAAAAACATTGCGTTATACTTTAAAGGTGGTATAATGAACGCGTAGGAACAATCATTTATTTGTACATTGCATATTCCAACGCCGACATGCTTTTGACAGCGTCGGCTTATGGAGTATGCAGCATGTGCAGTTCTTTTTTTAATAAATGTTTCGCAGTTACCTTATAATCATTTATTATGGGAGATTATAAATTGAAATATATAAACAGGGCATTACTTATTACAGTGGTTGTCATGCTTGTATTTACGGCTTCAGGCTGTGGCAGGGATGACAGTATAATGGAGGACGCCGCTCTTGTATATATGGAAAGTACGCCTGTTGTTGACTACACGGTGCCTGAGCTTACGCCAAACATTCTTGTTGACAGAGTCGGATACAGCACATCAGAGGCAAAAGAGGCAGTGCTTAAGGGAAGCCGGCTTTCAGAGGAATTCAGGATTGTTGCCGCACAGACCGGTGAGGTGGTGTACAGCGGTATTATTGAGAAAGCATCATATAGTGATGACAGTGGAATATATACGGGGTATGCTGATTTTTATGACCTTGCCCTGGAGGGGGAATATTATATTGAGAGTGACTATATAGGCCGTTCATATTCTTTTGTTATAAAAAACGGTATCTATAATGAAATGTTTAAAGAGCTGTATTCCAGGCTTGAGGCGGACTGTGAGGCAGGGATTGCAGAAATTGGCGATGTAATGACGATGCTTCTGGCATATGAATTTTACGGTGAAATCTTTGAGGATGAAGACGGGAATGAGGTGCCGGATGTGATGGAGCTGCTTGAGGAATGGACACAGAATATAAATTATTCACAGATAGAAGCGGGTTATGGTGCAAGGTATGCGGCATTTCTTGCAAAGTTCAGTTATCTGTATCAAAAGTATGATATTACATATGCTACGGAATGCCTGCAAAGGGCATCGGCTGTATTTACTCAGACAAAGGATGCGGTGCAGAATGATGCAGATACATTTTTTGCACTCACGGAGTTGTATAGGGCAACGGGAATTTATACTTACCGGACGCAGATACTTGATTATAAAACTTACTTTCAAAATAACTCCGGCTTTGTGGAGGAAGCGGGGTATCTGTACGGAGCCATGACCTATATGGTCACCCGCCAGAAGGTTGATTTAGAGCTGTGTACGCTTTTCATGGACAGCCTTATGAGCCATGGGGAGGAGATTGCCGATAGAAGTGAGGATATGCTGCATCCGATTAATGAAAAAAATAACGGAGCGGAGGAAATCCTTGACAGTGCAATTGAGCTTGCATGTGCAAATTACGTGCTTGACAGCTATAAGTATGATTGTCTTATGCAGGACTTCTGTCACTATTTAATGGGAAGAAACCGCATGTCGGTATGCTTCTATCCTGAGGAGGGCAGCAGAAGCAGCTATTTCATGCTCGCCGCACAGCTCGCTTCACAGGAAATGGCAGAATAGACTCAGCGTGGACGGCATAAGATGTGTAACAGAATTATTTGTGAAAGGGGCATAAAATGAAGGTAGTGGTACTTGCAGGAGGAACAAGCACGGAGAGAGACGTGTCTCTTACGTCGGGAGGTATGATTTATAATGCACTTAAGAGGAATGGTCATAAAGCGATTCTTCTGGATGTGTATCTGGGATATGAGGGAGAGACAGAGGATATTTTTGACAGGGAGCTTGATTGGAGTGAAGAAATTGGCGCTATCACAGAAAAAAATCCGGACCTTGAGAGCATAAAGGCATTGAGGCCGGATGGGGCAGAATATTTTTTTGGACCTAATGTGCTGAAGCTGTGCAAAAAGGCGGATGCGGTATTTATGGCGCTTCACGGTGCAAACGGCGAGGATGGAAAGCTTCAGGCATGCTTTGAGCTTATGGGAATTCCATATACCGGAACAGATTTTGTAAGCTCGGCGATATCAATGGATAAGGGAATAACAAAGGACATATTTAAAGCATGGAATATACCAACTCCCGCAGGGTTCCGCCTCCAAAGAGGTGAGAGCGAGCGTGAAGAGATGACTTTTCCCTGTATAGTTAAGGCATGCTGCGGAGGCTCAAGCGTCGGCGTGTGCATTGCGCGCAACGAGGCGGAATATGCGGGCGCAAAGCAGGAGGCCTTTAAATATGACAGTGAAGTAATAGTAGAGCAATACATAGAGGGAAGGGAATTTTCCGTAGGCGTTATGAACGGCAGGGCGCTTCCTGTTATTGAGATAGCGCCGAAGAGCGGATTTTATGATTATAGAAACAAATATCAGGCGGGAAGTACGATTGAGACATGCCCGGCGAAGCTTTCCGTGGAAAAAACAAAAGAGCTGCAGGCATTGGCGGAAAAGGTATTTAGGGCTCTCAGATTAAAAAATTACGCTCGTATGGATTTTATGATGAGTAATAGCGGTGAAATATTCTGTCTGGAGGCGAATACTCTTCCCGGAATGACACCTACGTCGCTTTTGCCGCAGGAGGCGGCAGCAGTCGGCATAAGCTTTGATGAGCTGTGCGAGGAAATATTGAGCTTTGCGAAAAGCTCTTTGTAATGGAGATTATGTATGAGGTTGAATTTATCGGATATAGAGAAAGCTGTAGGCAGCAGTATTACATATAATGGCGCAGCGCCTGAGACACTGATAAGCTGTGTTGATGTAGATTCAAGAAGGCTCACTGAAGGCGGAGTATTTATCGCGACAGTCGGTGAGAGAGTGGACGGACACAAATTTATTGCAGATGTTTATGCAAGGGGCGCTGTGCTTGTCATAAGCGGGAAATCACCTGAGCAGGTGGAATGTGAGCATGGAATTTTGGCGGATGAGTGGGGAAGCTATCTGATAGTGGAGGAGCCGCTTGAGGCGCTTAAGCGCATAGCCGAATATTACAGATGCAGCTTAAAAATACCTGTAGTAGGAATAACGGGAAGTGTGGGCAAGACAAGCACAAAGGAATTCATTGCGGGAGTGCTGTCCCAAAAGTACAATGTGCTAAAGACTGATGGAAATTATAATAACGAAATAGGTGTGCCGCTGACACTGCTGCGTATAAGGGAAAAGCATACGGCGGCAGTAATCGAAATGGGCATAAGTGATTTTGGGGAAATGCATATTTTAAGTAAAATGGTACGCCCGGACATATGTGTTATTACTAATATAGGACAGTGTCATCTTGAAAAGCTTAAAGACCGCGACGGAATATTAAGAGCCAAAACGGAAATTTTTGATTTTATGAATCCGGATGGAGAGGTTTGTCTTAATGGAGATGATGATAAGCTTATTACTGTTAAGGAGGTAAAAGGCAGAAGGGTACATTATTTTGGCATATCTGAAATGCCTGATAAGGAGGTTTATGCTGCGGACATCGTAAGCAGAGGTCTGTATGGCAGTGACGCGAGGCTTCATCTGATGAGCGGAAATGAAATCAGTATAAATGTATCTCTTCCCGGAAAGCATATGGTGTCAAATGCAGCTGCGGCAGCGTGTGTGGCAGAGCTGCTTGGACTCTCTGACGTGCAGCTTCAGAGGGGAATAAGCAGTATCAGTGCTGTAAGTGGGAGAAACCATCTGATAGCTTCAGAAAGGTATACCCTTATTGATGATTGTTATAATGCAAATCCGGTATCTATGAAAGCGGCGATAGATCTTCTTATGCTGGCAGATACGATTAAGGTGGCTATACTTGGAGACATGTTTGAGTTGGGTGATAATTCTGACGAAATGCATGCTGATATGGGAAAATATGCCGCAGCCTTGGGAATAGATATTATTTTGTGCGTCGGTGAAGGCTCCAGGCATATGTACAATGCGGCGATGGAGACTGCAGCGTTGCGTGAAGCGCCGTGCAGACAGAATATAAGATATTATGAGGACAGGGATGCGCTTGTGAGACATATAGAAACAGACCGCAGGAGTATAATACCCGATGGAAGCACCGTGCTTATTAAAGCTTCGCACGGAATGCATTTTGAGAAGCTTTTGCAAATATTACAATAACTGAAAATTAAAAGATTAAAATTATTTGACAACATATTGACAAGGATAATAGTCGATGTTATACTTTCAGAGTAAGAATGATTCTTATTATTAGGATGGCATATGACAAAAAATCAAGAGATTATTTTTAAGACAATTGAAGACTCCGGCGGACATTTGACAGCAGATGAGATTTACATGCATTGCAGAGATAAAGAGTCAAGGATGTCTATAGCCACCGTGTATCGCAATCTTGGAATAATGGTTGAAAAAAAAATGATTGCTAAAATATATATGAGCGGTCATACAGACTATTATGATTGTAACACGGTAAAGCATGAGCATATTTTCTGCGGGCGCTGCGGTAAAATGACAGACGCCCATATAGAGGGTCTGAAGGCTTATCTTGAAGATAAGACAGGTATACAGCTTGAAGCATATGACCTGTGTATGAGATATATTTGTCAGGAATGCCGGACAAAATATAATAAGCAGCAAAATTAGGACGAAAGTTCTGACTAAATTTTAAAATCAGGAGGAATTGGTTATGAAGTATGTATGTTCTGTATGTGGTTATGTTTATGAAGGAGATGAGCCGCCTGTTGAATGTCCTGTATGCCATGTGTCAGGCGACAAATTCACGTTACAGGCTGACAATAAGGTTTGGGCGGCTGAGCATGTTGTAGGAGTTGCCAAGGGTGTTGACGAGGATATTATTAATGATTTAAGAGCGAATTTTGAGGGTGAGTGCTCAGAGGTAGGAATGTATCTTGCGATGGCGCGTGTTGCCCACAGAGAGGGATATCCGGAAATTGGCCTTTATTATGAAAAAGCTGCATATGAGGAGGCTGAGCATGCTGCAAAGTTTGCCGAGCTGCTTGGAGAGGTTGTAACTGACAGCACCAGGAAAAATCTTGAGATGAGAGTTGATGCCGAAAACGGCGCAACAGCAGGAAAGGTAGACCTTGCCAGAAGAGCAAAGGAGAGAAATCTTGATGCAATCCATGATACTGTTCATGAAATGGCGCGCGATGAGGCGAGACATGGGAAGGCATTTGAGGGACTTCTTAAGAGATATTTCGGATAATAATGTTTTTTATGCCCTGCTGCGGTTAATCCCGGCAGGGCTTATATTTTAAACAGGAATAAATCGGTTTATCTGCAAATAATATCGACATTATCAGGCATAATAATTTAAAAGCCGCCTAAACGGCAGAAATGAGGGAAAATATGAACAAAGAGGCTTTATACAAATTATCCTATGGACTTTTTGTACTCACCGCCTGTCAGAATGAGAAGGACAACGGCTGCATAATAAATACCGCCACACAGCTTTCAAGCAATCCTAACCGCATAAGCATAGCGGTTAACAAAAACAATTTCACACATGATATGATAAGTGAGACGAGAAAGTTTACATTATCCGTTATAAGCGAGGAAGCGGAATTTGAACTGATTAAGCGCTTTGGCTTCCAATCGGGGAGAGATGCAGATAAATTTGCAGGCTTTGAAGGCTTCAGACGAGGCGCGAATGGTGCAGCGATAATAACTGAAGGGACTAATGCATACCTGTCTGCATGGGTCGAGCAGTGCATTGATGTGGGCACTCATACGCTTTTTATTGCACAGATGACGGATGCAGATGTGCTTTCAGGAGTACCGTCTGCAACATATCAGTATTATCAGGACCATATTAAGCCTGTTAAGGCGGGGAAAACATCGGATGGAAAGACTATATGGCGCTGCAGGATATGTGGTTATGAATATGTGGGTGATGAGCTTCCTCAGGACTTTATATGTCCGATATGCAAACATCCTGCGGAGGACTTTGAAAAAATAAAGGCATAACATTTTTTTCTCCTTCTCTAAAGATTTTGAAATTACCGCCGATAAATATTACAAGTAAAGTTAATGTTTAAGGGGAAGGAGGAGTCAGATATGCGTATAGAGGCTTATAATCAGGTGCAGCAATTATATAAGTCACAGAGCTCAAGAAAAACACAATCGTCATCCGGCTCGGCGCGTTCTACAGACAGAGTTCAGATAAGCAGCGTAGGAAAGGATTTTCAGACGGCAAAGGCGGCTCTTGCAGACACACCGGATATCAGAGAAGAGCTGACTGCCCCGATAAAGGCAGAAATACAGGATGGTACTTACTCTGTTGACAATGAGACTTTTGCTGACAAATTGATTAGGAAATACGAAGAAATGAGGTAGTTCAAGTGGCTAGTTTGATGGAGAACCTTATAGATGTACTCGAAAAAGAGAGCAGCGAATATGAGGGGCTGCTTGAACTATCACAGAGAAAGACTGCCGTAATTGCAAAAAATAATTTAACTGAATTAGAAAAAATCATGGATGAAGAGCAGACATTGGTGAGCAGGATTTCCAATCTCGATAAAAGGCGGGAGGAAGTTACCGCAGATATTGCTAATGTATTGAACAGGGATGTTAAAACGCTGAAGCTTACAGACCTTATTACTATACTCGAAGCAAGACCCCGTGAGAGAAAAACGCTCGAAGAGGTACATGACAGGCTTCGTACATCTGTAAGGGGTCTGCAGAGGATAAATGAGCAGAATATGGAGTTGATAAAAAATGCGATGGAGATGGTTGAATTTGCCATGCAGCTTCTCCAATCGTTAAAAACAGCACCGGAAACTGCTAACTATAATAGGGGAGCTTACAGTGCGGGAGACACTATGGGTGTCGTTAACAGAGGCTTTGATACGAAGCAGTAGCTGTGATGCTCCTTGCGGAATGCAGGGGTGAAAAATATGTCGCTTTTGAGTAGTTTATATGTAGGAACATCCGGATTACAGACAAGTCAAAATGCGCTGAATACAACAGCGCATAATCTTTCTAATGCGGACACTGAAGGGTATACCAGACAGCAGGTTCAGCTATCGACTAAGAGTTATATTACTATTTCCACTAATACCAATTCGGTATCAAATCAACAGACCGGACTTGGAGTTTCCTATTCCAATGTAAAACAGGTAAGAGATTATTTTCTGGATAAATCATATCGTAAGGAATCAGGACGCAGTATGTTTTACGAGGTTTCCTCCGAGGTGCTCGATGAGGTGGAAAGCCTTCTCGGGGAGCTTGACGGAGAAGCTTTTCAGGAGACTTTGAGCGATTTGTGGACCGCGGTGCAGGAGCTTGCAAAGGACCCCTGCAGCTCGGTGACGCAGAGTCTTCTTGTTCAGACGGCGTCGGAATTTATAGAGAGAGCTGCGGCAGTATATGATGGTCTCGCTTCTTATCAGGATAATCTTAATACACAGATAAAACAGCAGGTGGATTTAATTAACGAATATGGAAACCAGATACTTGAGCTCAATAACCAAATCAGGGCTATTGAGGCGGGAGGCGTTGAGAGCGCCAACGATTTGCGCGACACAAGGAATCAGATATTAGATGAGCTGGCAGCGCTCGTAAATATTTCGTACAGTGAAGATTCAATGGGAAACGTGTCGGTACAGATTGAAGGAGTTGATTTTGTAAAGGGCAGCATGTGCTATGAAATAGCCCTCGACGTAGATGCGTCTACGGGATTTTATACTCCGTATTGGCCGCAGAACGCCTCATATACAGTGCTTTCTGACGGAACTAAGCAGTACAATATTGAAGGCGCTGAGGTGTTTGACTTATCCGTTGAAATTTCATCTGATTACGGCACCGATATCGGAGGTCTTAAGGCTATGCTTCTTGCAAGAGGCGACCACAGGGCGGATTATACTGATATCAGCAACAATTACGATGACATATCACAGTCTGTCATAATGAATATTCAGGCTGAGTTTGACCAGCTTATATATAATGTAGCTTCACAAATTAATGCGGTGCTTGCAAAGGCGGCGGGGGTTACTACAGGGACGATGACTCTGGAGGACGGAACAACTCAGACTGTCCAATATGCCGCTGTGGACGATGACGGATATATGCGCGCGGAGGACGGGAGCCCGCTGCAGCTTTTTTCAAAATCTTCGACCCAGGGCTATGAAAAGGTTTATGCAACCATAGACGGTGTTGAAGGCTATTATTGGGTATACAATGAGGAGGATGCGGATGTCAAGAACAGTCTGTATTCGGTAAGAAACCTTGAAGTTAATCAGGAGTTAATGCAGAGTCCGTCAAATCTTGGCTTCAGGCTTGCTGACGGCTCGGAGGATACCGAGACAATGGAGGCGCTCAAGGCTGTTTTCACTGAAGAGTCCTACAGCCTTAATCCTAATGTGCTTAAGCAGTCAAGTCTTATTGATTATTATGATGATTTGGTAAGTCAGATTGCAAATTCAGGATATGTATACGACAGTATTTATGCCAATCAGCTGACTACAGTTGAATCAATAGAGAGCGCGAGAGAGCAGATTGTTGGAGTGTCCTCGGACGAGGAATTGACTAATATGATTAAATATCAGAGTGCGTATAATGCCGCAAGCAGATACATAAATGTAATCAGTGAAATGCTTGAACATATAATAAACACTTTGGCAATATGATAAGGAGGGTGTCGGATGTCATCACAATTTTTTGGATTAAATATAGCTTACAGCGGCCTTTTGGCAAGTAACGCAGCACTGAACACTACTGCTAATAATATTGCAAATGTAGACACTGAAGGTTACAGCAGACAGCAGGTTGTACAGCAGGCAGCAAATGCGCTCAGGGTATTTCAGACCTATGGCTGTGCTGGCGCAGGTGTTGAGACGCTTGCGGTTGAAAGAATCAGAGATGAGTTTTATGACACTAAGTATTGGAACAACAATTCCAATCTGGGTGAATATAACATGAAGCAGTATTATATGCAGATGATTGAGACATATTTTGATGATGACGGTGAAAATGCAGGCTTCACCACAGTGTTCGACCAGTTAATGGTTACCGGAATGGAAGAGCTTTTGAAGAATCCCTCCGATGAATCAACAAAGGCACAATTTATAGGATATGCTTCAGCGCTTACAGAATATTTTAACGGTCTTGCGGGAAATCTTGAAGAGCTTCAGTCAGACATTAATGATGAGATTAAGCTTAAGGTTGACGAAATTAATTCGATTGCTGCGGAAATTGCCACGCTCAACAAGCAAATTAATACTATTGAATTAACCGGAACAACGGCTAATGAGCTTAGGGACAGAAGAGCGCTTCTGATTGACCAGCTTTCAGAGATAGTGGATGTGGAGGTCACGGAAACACCGATTACAGATACTAACAATCCTGACAGAGAAACGGGCGCAAACCGATATATTGTTAAAATTGCCGGCGGACAGATACTTGTTGACACAAGCGAATACAACAGCCTTGAATGTGTGGCGCGCGCGAGCGACGAGAAGGTGAACCAGACTGATATTGACGGATTATATGACATCTATTGGGAGAACGGTCAGGAGTTCAATCTTTATAATGCATCTATGGGCGGCGCGCTTAAAGGTCTTATAGACTTACGCGACGGCAACAATGGAGAGTACTTTAATGGAACAATCACAGCCATAGGAAGCAGGGATATAGATGGCACGACTTATGATACCGTAACGATTCAGGTAACCAGCGACTATCTTCTGGATTTAAACAAGAGTAATCTGTCAGACCAGGGAGGAATTATAAATCTTGGCAATCAGGAGTTTTATTATGATTCATGGGAATTTAATGTCGAGACCGGCGAATATACATTTATTCTCTCTGACAGCACCAAGAACAGCAAGCATATTACGAATGACCGCGTAGGGAAAACAGCAGGCATAGGCTCATCCGTAGATTATCAGGGCATTCCGTATTATATGAGTCAGATGAACGAGTGGGTAAGAACCTTTGCGGCGAAATTCAACGATATTCTCACCAGCGGCTACAGCAGCGAAACGGAAGCCGGAATAATAATGTTTACCGGAGATCTGGCTACTGACGACGAGCAGTACAGCTTTGACGTCAGATATGATTTAGATGAGGAAGATGGCGGAAGTACAATAGTTTCAGTTTCAGATGACAGCTATTATAAGCTTACAGCTAAGAACTTTTCAATTTTATCGGCATTGGAGAGTGATGTGAGCCTGCTCGCAACAAGATATGACGCTTCCGATGGCGCTGAGCAGACAGACCTTCTCACTGATTTGAAAAATATGGCATATGACGAGGATGTGTTGTCATTCAGAGGCGCATCGGCATCTGAGTTTTTGGAGTGTATACTTTCTGATGTAGCGCTGAATGCATCAAGCGCCAATTCGTTTCAGGAGTGCTATTCGAATATAGCAACCTCGATTGAAAACCAGAGACTTTCTATTTCGGGTGTTGATGAGGACGAGGAAGCGGTAAATCTGGTAAAGTACCAAAACGCATATAATCTGGCATCAAGGATGATACAGACATTAACGGAGGTTTATGACAGGCTGATACTTGAGACAGGAGTATAGTTTTAATCAGCAGATTGAGAGGTAGAATATGAGAATTACCAATAAGATAATGCAGAACAACAGTCTTTCCAATATCAATGCAAATAAGGTTTATCAGGATAAGCTGAGTACCCAGATGTCTACGCAGAAAAAGATAAGCAAGGCCTCAGATGACCCGGTTGTAGCTATCAGAGCGCTCAGACTCCGCAGCAGTGTTACGGAGATTACACAGTATTACAGCAAAAATATTCCTGATGCAGAAAGCTGGCTGGATGTGACAGAGGATGCTCTGGAGAATCTAACCTCTATTATTACGGATATGATAACACAATGCACAAAGGGCGCAAACGGAGACCTTACCACTGAGGACAGAGAGATAATTTTAGAGCAGCTGAAAGCATTGGGAGACGAGGTGTACAGCACCGCTAATGCCGATTATGCGGGAAGGTATGTATTCGCAGGCTACAGAACAGATACTCCAATAAGCTTTACGTCTGCCTCAACGGATAATTATACAATTACGGAGATTATCGACAGCAGTGCCATTGATGAAGTTACCCATATAAACACCGGTGATTTGCTTGACATAAATTCAAGTAATTACAGTACCTACGACAGTCTCAGCGAGACGGATATTTCATCGGTATCGGTGAATCGTATAAGGCTTGCGTATGACAACTGCAATGCGGATTCTGTTCCGGTGATAAGCTATACCTCGCGTGATGCGGATGGCAATTTAGTTGATTCCCAGTTTACGACAACAGCGGTTATGAATTCATATGATAAGTCTGCTGACGGTGAAGACCCATACACTTATGCAGCTAATAATCCTGATGCAGTTGTATATGTACCGGATACAGGAGAGCTTCTGCTTGGAGAGAATGTTTATAATGAACTGATGGCGACAAAGGATGAGGCTTCGACCAGCGACAATGAAGCAATGATTCAGGTTACATATGAGAAAAATGACTGGGAAGAGGGAGACCTTCGTCCGGAGCATTATTATTACTGCAAAAACAATACCACGGGAATAGAGTACAATGAGGATTATTTAAGCGGGGATGGAGAGACACAGATTATCGAGTATGATGTCGGCTTCAATCAGACTATTCGCGTGAATTCAACGGCAAGTGAATGCTTCAAGACAGGCATAGGCAGAGAGGTCAGCGACATTGTTAATGCAATGCAGGAATTGGCAAATATAGAGACTGTTATGGGAAATATAGAGTCAATGCTTGAGGATGAGTCTCTTTCTGATGATGATAAGGAGATTCTTGAGGCGCAGCTTGATGCGGCGGAGAAAGCGTATACGCTGGCAAAGGATAAGTGTCAGGAGGCATTTGAAAGCGGAATCACTGCATTTCAGGGATATCTTGATGATGCGAATCTGTGCATTACCGACACTGGAACAAGAAGCAAAAAGCTTGAGCTTATAGAGAGCCGTATGCAGAGCCAGAAGACCACCTTTGAAACTCTTAAGAGTGAGAATGAGGATATAGACATTACGGAGGTGGCAATCCAGCTGACAAGTGCAGAGCTTACATATGAGGCAGCTCTTATGGCAACGAGTAAAATAATGCAGACAAGTCTGCTCAATTTTATCTAGGTATTAAAATACTACAAGCGCCGTGGGCGCGGATAGGAGTCTTATGAAAATTAACACAAGAATTTTTGGAGAAGTTGAAATTGCTGAGGACAAGATAATAATTTTTGACAACGGTATAATCGGTTTTCCGGAGCTTAAGCGCTTTACTCTGATTCATGATGAGGAGAAGGGGACAAATGTGGGAATTCGATTCCTGCAATCAATAGATGAGCCCTCCTTTGCAATGCCTGTAATGGACCCTCTGATTGTAAAGCCTGATTATGACCCGGAGGTTAATGATGAGCTGCTGGCAAGTGCAGGAGAGCTGACGTCTGAGAACCTTTTGGTGCTTGTGACGGTGACTGTTCCATCAGATATAACCAGGATGTCCGTAAATCTTCAGGGACCTATTGTGGTGAATGTAGATGAGCGCAGGGCATGTCAGATAATTATTGACGGTTCGGAATATCCCGTTAAATACCCTATCTATGATATACTTCAGGCGGGAAAGGAGGGTGAGTAGTATGCTGGCATTGTCAAGGAAAAAGAATGAAGCAATTATTATAAATAACAATGTGGAGGTCACAATTCTTGAGGTAAAGGGAGACCAGGTAAAAATCGGCATTACTGCTCCGAAGGAGGTGCCGGTGTACCGCAAGGAGGTATATCTACAGATTCAGGAGGCTAATAAGGAGGCCGTAAATGTGGAGGGCATGGAGGCTTTGAAAAATCTTCTGGGATAATCAAATAAGCATATTAATTTACGAAAACACTTCGGGGTTCTTCCCCGGGGTGTTTTTATTGACTAATTCGAAAAAATTGTACTATAATAAATACAATTATTGTATACAAAGTACATTAATTGAACATATCTGGAATCAACGGGCATAAATATTATTTAAAATCTGATTGCAAAGGGAAAGCGTATGGAGAGATATATTACTAAAGCGTATGCAAAAATTAATCTGGGGCTGGATGTGCTTGGCAGACTTCCGAATGGTTACCATGAGGTAAAAATGGTCATGCAAACCGTTGGAATTTATGATGAGCTTACATTTGAAGAAGCTAAGGACGGAATTTCCATAGTCACGGATTCTGATGAAATTTCCGGAGGCAGTGACAATCTGA
>JAJQGF010000247.1 GCA_021200695.1 Lachnospiraceae bacterium | reverse complement strand
ATCTGATACTCTATCCTTTAATCCAAGATTTGTTCGCCACTCCTTATGTCCATAATAAAATAATATAAACATAATATCGAACAGCAACACAATAGCCTGGGCTGCCTGCATATCATTGACAGAAATCGTCACACCCCACGGATAATAATCCGAAAGATATTGACACATAGGAGCAAGCCCCATAAAGACAAGCTGAAAATACCAATGAAACTTGTTCATTGAAATTATCCTTGTATCTGCCACAATGCTCAAAAAGGATATTAGTGATATTAAAAGAAACCCAACAGTCAATACCGTCTTATCAAGAGTAAACTCAAGATTACCAAGCGAAGCAGGCAACAACGCTCCTACAATTAGGACAAAAAGCACTGCCGATTTTAAGTTTTTCTTTGTTATTCTGAATGACATTAAAACACGTATAATCCAATTATCCTCTTTTAAAGGTTAACGGATTATTCTCCTTTCTCCCATTTCTTGGGTTTTACTGAATACTCCATTATAATACTTAAAGCAATATGGTTCTGTATCTATTTAATTACAGCTTTGACTGTTACGAGGTGACTCAGACCACACATCGTAAACTTACTTTACATTCAATCTATCCCTCAGTTGCAATACAATATGCCTGTATTAATCTTCTAGAATAATTACACAAATTATAATATTCGGATTCAAATTCATTAGATATCACGTCGTGAAAATTTTCCCATATTTCATCATCGCAAACAGAAACAATACATTCCGTAAGTTTGTTCAAGTCATCCGGCTTAAATATCAATCCATTTTGTCCATCCAATATATTTTCGGCAGCAACAGTTACGCTCGATACTATACAAGGCAGTCCCGCTGACAATGCCTCCGCAACTGTAAGTCCAAACGTTTCATACCACTTAGACGGAAATACCAAAGCTCTCGCTGAACTCATATACTCCTGAACTTGTTCCGTTGTTTTCCACCCGACAAATTCAACGCTTTTAAACTTTTTCTCTAGCTCATCACGTTTATCTCCATCACCAATTACAATCCCCTCAATTTCTTGCACCGTCTCTTTCGCTTGCTCTATTGCCTGACAAAATAGTTCCACACCTTTCTCTTCAGAAACTCGTCCTACATAGATAAATTGGTAATTTTCAGGAAGAAAGTCTTTCTTCTTTTCCACCAACACAACCGGATTATCAACTCGAATAATTTTTTTGCTCTTCACAGCACGCCGCACAAGACACTCATTCAAATCAGAAATAGCGAGATATACTACTTCAGGATTATTCTTTACATATCTATCCTGAACAAACTGTCTTAAACATCTCCACAGCTTCTAAGGATAGTTCCTTTATCACAATTACGGATAAAGTACTTTATGCTATCTCCCATTTATAAACAGGTAACACCATCATTCTTTTACACAAAATGCTTATCTGTATTGTTGCTAATTTATCTGTTAATATCCTCAATCAGGCATTCATGACAGCTTCTCTCTTGTATAGATAGCAAATCCTATCGTCTAATAAGCTCACGCATGAGCTTTGAGGACTTTTCCCATGAGTACTTTTCTAATATTGCATTTAAATTTAAATTCTTCATGCTCAAACTGCTAAGTTTCACATCATATTCATCTGGGTCTATGTAAATAACGCTGTCACCGAATATCTCATGCATTACCTCTGTGTCAGACACAACAATCTGCTTTGCTCCGGCACTCATTGCTTCCAAAGGCGGAAGTCCAAAACCTTCATAAAAGGTTGGAAACAGAAATGCCTTACAATCTCTCATTAGTGTTTTAGCCTCTTCATCACTTACATAACCCAAAAATTTCATATTTTTCGGAGATTCAAACCCAAGCTCGTCTGCAAACACCATTTTATTGATTGCGCCAGAAACAGCAAAAATATACTCAGGATTTCTTTTTGCTATTTCTGCAATCCACCTGAAATTTTTATTTGGCTCTAAGCTGCTCATAGAAAAATAAAATTTGTCTTTTTTAACTCCGTATTTTATTAATGCATTTTCATCAAATCCAACACGTTCATAATGCTGCCATGCATTAGGAATTACAACAATCTGTTCAGGCTCTAACAAATAATACTTTTCAATTTCCCTTTTTGAAAATTCTGATACAGTAATAATTTTTTCAGCTCTTTTTGCCACATTATTAAACAACAGCTTATACCATGCAATAAATTTTTTTTTGAAATATTGTGGAGCTGCCTTAATCTTCATATCATGGATTACAACTATTCCCGGAGAAATCAATGGTGAAGCGTTACAAAGATTCAACGATATTGCTTTTTTTCTTGCAACATATAATGGAAGCGATATTTGTTCCCACAATATATTATGCAGTCTGCCTACCTGTACAACTTTAATATTTATATAATTGGGAATATCCTTCACCTCAGGCGGCACAGCAATTTCAATCTCATCAGGTTCTATCAGCTTATCCAACTCCATAATTATCTCTCTCGCATATCGCTCTACTCCCGTAACTCTGCGGAGCAGAAACCTGCCATTGACTATTACCTTCTTCACTGCATAATCCTCCAATCAATTTCTATCTCATATGAAATATTTAGCCATTTACCTTCTCCACAAATTCCCTGATTTCCCTTCTGAATCTTTCCTCAGAAAATTTCAGGCTATGCTCCCTAATCTGCCGTCTGTTGTATTCAACACCCTCTTTTTCAAAGGTACATATACATTCCGCAAGCGCGGCCGCCGTCTGTTCATGGAAATATAATCCGGTCTTTCCACAGACAACAGTTTCAAGCGCGCCTCCTGCCGCATACGCAAGCACCGGAACTCCTGCCGACTGTGCCTCCACAGGTGTAATACCGAAATCCTCCCTTCCGGGAAAAAGGAAGGCCTTTGCCTTTACATAGTATCTCATCATTTCCTCATCTGAGAGATGCCCCATAAACTCGATTGTAGGACCTGCTATTTTATGCAAATGCCTGTCCGCGTCTCCGCGCCCACCTATAATTACAAGCCTTTTTTTAAGCATATTACATGCCTCTATTGCCAAATCAATTCTCTTATATGTCACGAAGCGCGAAACAACCAAATAATAATCCTCAGGTGAATCCGAGATATCGTAATCGTTTATATGAACCCCCGGATAAATGACGTCAGCGTCCCGTCTGTAAATTTTTTTTATGCGTGATGCAGTAAATTCAGAGTTGGCTATAAATAATAAAACCATTACCCAAGAAGGCATGACCACCATAAGCTA
>JAJQGF010000098.1 GCA_021200695.1 Lachnospiraceae bacterium | reverse complement strand
CTCTTTTGAATATGAGTGCGATACAAATTGTATTGTGGAGAATGAAATTATAAATTTATAAATTCAATAAATATTTAAAAATTTATTATGGAGGAAACAAGATGAAGAAAATTAAGAAAATTACTGTTGTTATGACACTTATTGCCGGAATACTTTTATTTCAAAACACAAAAGTGTTTGCAAGTGATGTTACAAGTACCGAACTTGCTATTTACGAAGAAAAGCTTGCACAATTAAACGAAGAACTTGGAACAGATTATAAACTACAGCCAAGCACTGGATTTTCATATGATGAAATGGTAGAATATTTTACAAATATGACTATCGATGAATTTGAAACATATATTAGAAACGCATATCTGCAAGAGCAAGCCCTAAATGAAAAAATGGAAAACCCATTGCAGGAAATAATTGAACAAAACTCTAATACACGTTCAACATTAAACACTCAATACTATTGCTATGACGGAAAGAACATGTTATATATGAAAGCATACACAACAACTGTTAGTGGTACAACCGTTTATACTGGTGATGTATTATCAACCGGTTCAATAATTAACGAATATCCTGCATATGATTCAACATCATGTACAGTCGTTATTTCAAGTACTATGAGAACAGCAGAATGTTCATGGATATGTGTAAAATATGTGAGTGCTAATGTAGCATCCGGAACATACTATGTCGTTAGTTGCACTTTCACGGCTGGCGGCGGAAATATATATCCAATTCTATAAAACACTTATCTTAGTTTTATATATGACATAAAATCCGTATGCTTAAGATACCGTACGGCGACAGCACTGTCAGTCTCACAATGACCTTTGGTGTGACATCCGGCGGGGACATTGATGAAAAAGACCTGCTGCGCCGTGCCGATATCCTTTTATATGCCGGCAAAGAATCAGGCCGAAACTGTGTTGTGTCGCATGCTCTGGACAATTAACATGCTATTGCTCCATCTGACGTCCAAGGAAGCCCGCTGCCGACAGAACAAGCTTTTGCTCTACCTCTCCCATTTTGCCGCGGTTATTGTTTTCAAGGAGTGCCACACTTCCTATCACGTCTCCCTCACATATTATAGGAGCGATAGCCTGATGCTGGTACTCCTCATCTATCTCTCCGCATATGTTAATGAAGCTTCTGTCACCCCTTGAGGCAACCACAGTTTCACGATTGTTAACCTTATCCTCAAGCTGTCTGCTGACAGATTTGTTTAAAAGCTGCTTATAGCCTCCGGCAGCCGCGACAAACTGGTCCCTGTCCGCAATTACCGCTGCATGTCCCGACACCTGCGCAAGGCTTTCTGCATACTGCTTTGCAAAAGTAGTCATCTCTCCTATCGGAGAATATTTTTTAAGGATGATTTGTCCCTCCCTGTCAGTAAAAATTTCAAGCGGGTCGCTTTCCCTTATATGAAGAGTTCTCCTTATTTCCTTTGGAATTACAATTCTTCCGAGGTCATCTATTCTTCTTACTATTCCTGTTGCTTTCATAATATTTTCTCCTTAATCTACTAATGTTCTATAGGCTTCCAGCTTTATCCTTACATTCTTGTAAAAATACAGGTGGTTTTCTCCTATTATCTGTAAATTGAAAAGATTTATTCAGCCTGTTATCTCCGCATACATTTTTTATAAAAATAATTTATACATATTTATACACATTTTCCATATTTTACGGTTGACAAAACTTAAATATTGCCATACAATTCAAAATGTTAGTATGGATTGTGTACTTGTATACACTTTCCATTGCCAAAGGCGGCCTCCGACTCTGTAAGTGGGGGCTTTATTTTTAAAGGAGGAAAATCCTCTGCTCGTCAGAGGACTCGCATTTTCCTTCGGAAAACAAGGAGGATATATTTATGAAAAAATTACTTGCAGCCATGCTGACAGGCACAATGATGTTTTCACTTGCCGCTTGCGGCTCTGATTCATCTTCTGCCGTATCAACATCAACCGCTGCTTCAACAGAAGCAGCATCCAATGAGAGCACTGTCTCAGCTTCTGCCGAAGACGGTTCACTTACCGGCACATTACAGCTCGGTGTTATCGGACCCCTTACCGGCGGTGCAGCGCTTTACGGAAATTCCGTAAGCAACGGTGCGTCAATAGCCGTAGACGAAATCAATGCACTCAGCGCAGACTTCCAGATTGAGTTAAATGCTCAGGATGACGAGCATGATGCAGAGAAGTCCGTAAATGCCTATAACACCTTAAAGGATTGGGGCGCTCAGGCAATTATAGGCTGTGTAACCACTACACCCTGTGTAGCAGTTGCTTCAGAGGCTAATGCTGACCGTATGTTTATGCTTACTCCTTCAGCATCCGCTACATCCGTCACTGAAGGAAATGATAATGTATTCCAGCTTTGCTTCTCCGACCCCAATCAGGGCTCCGCATCTGCACAGTACATCAGCGACAACGCGCTTGCTTCAAAGATTGCAGTAATTTACAATAACTCTGATGCATATTCAACCGGAATTTATCAGACCTTCCAGTCTAAGGCTGATGAAATTGGTCTGGAGATTGTGTCAGTTACAACCTTTACGGACGATACAGCAAATGATTTCTCCGTACAGCTTACTGAGGCACAGAATGCCGGTGCTGAACTTATATTCTTACCTATTTACTACACCCCTGCATCACTGATTATGCAGCAGGCTTCTTCAATGGGTTATGATGTTGAGCTTTTTGGTGTAGACGGTATGGATGGCATCCTTTCACTTGAGGGCTTTGATACATCTCTTGCAGAGGGCGTAATGCTTCTCACTCCTTTCTCTGCAGATGCTACTGATGACCTCACTGTTTCCTTTGTAACAAAATATGAGGAAGCATACAGCGAGACTCCTTCACAGTTTGCAGCAGACGGTTATGACTGCCCTTACGCAATTTATGCAGCTCTTACCTACTATGCTGAAAACAACGGCGGTCTTGATGTCACTGATATGAGCTATTCAGACCTTTGCGAAATTCTTATTTCCGTATTTGCCGACCCTGATTTCTCATGCGACGGCGTTACCGGTCTTGGCATGACATGGACTGCATCAGGTGAAGTAAACAAGGCTCCAAAGGCTGTTGTTATTGAAAACGGTGCATATGTCGGACTGTAATTTACAGCTGTGACTTTTGGCGGGGCTGCCTAATGGCAGCCCCCTTTTATCAAAACGGCAGCTGATTGTAAAGCTCTGATTAAACATTTTTACATTAAAAGAAATGAGAGGTATCTTATGTTAACCTATCTGATTAATGGCATCAGTCTGGGCAGCGTGTATGCTATCATTGCACTTGGATATACCATGGTCTATGGCATTGCCAAAATGCTGAATTTTGCACACGGTGATGTCATAATGGTCGGAGGCTACATGGCATTCTGCGCTACCAGCTATCTTGGATGGCCGGCTGTTCCATCCGTTTTGTTCTCTGTTTTTGTGTGCACCATACTCGGTATTGTAATTGAAAAGCTTGCCTACAAGCCCCTTAGAAACGCGACCAGCCTTGCTGTACTTATCACAGCCATAGGTGTTTCGTATTTTTTGCAGAATGCGGCTCTCTTAATCTGGACATCCAACCCTAAAGCATTTCCTAATCTCGTTAATTTTCCCGGTATAACTATAGGAAGCGCTCAGGTTTCGTCCGTCGCTCTTGTTACCATCATTGCATGTATAGTTATTATGGTTGCCCTTACTCTTTTTACAGGCAAAACAAAAATGGGAAAGGCAATGCGCGCCGTATCAGAGGATAAGGGTGCGGCACAGCTTATGGGTATTAATGTAAACGGAACTATTTCACTTACCTTTGCCATAGGCTCCGGACTTGCTGCAATCGCAGGTGTACTCCTGTGCTCAGCATATCCCACACTTATGCCCACAACCGGCTCAATGCCCGGTATAAAGGCATTTACCGCAGCGGTATTCGGCGGAATAGGCTCTATTCCCGGCGCAATGCTCGGTGGAATTTTACTCGGAATAATTGAAATTTATGCAAAAGCATACATATCAACCCAATTATCAGATGCCATCGTATTCGCGGTTCTGATTATCGTATTGATTGTTAAGCCCACGGGTCTGCTGGGCAAAAAGATTAAAGAGAAAGTCTGAGGTGACGCATATGAAAAATAAATTAAATGTTAAAAATATTTTCTGCGGCGTCTCAAAGAAATCCCGCTCAGGCTTCATAAATTACGGAATAGTTATTGTATTTTTTATTATATTTCAGACATTATCCTCAATGGGTAAGCTGACCAACTCGTTATCGGGTCAGTTGATTCCTATTTGTGTTTATGTAATAATGGCGCTGTCACTTAATCTTGTGGTCGGCATCTCGGGTGAACTGAGCCTGGGTCATGCGGGCTTCATGAGTGTGGGTGCCTTTGCCGGAGTGATTGTTGCCACAAGTCTTCAAAATGTCATTGTTTCGGGCTCCGTCCGGCTAATACTCGCCCTTCTGATTGGTGCGGCTGTAGCTGCTGTCATGGGTGTCGTTATAGGTATACCTGTACTGCGCCTTCAGGGCGACTATCTCGCTATTGTTACCCTGGCCTTCGGAGAAATTATCAAAAATGTCCTTAACTGTCTCTATATAGGCTCTGACAGTCACGGTCTGCACTTCAGCATGACGGATTCCAACTCCCTCGGCCTTGATGCGGACGGTGTAGTCATTTTAAACGGTCCTATGGGCGCTCTCGGAATTAAAAAGCTTTCAACCTTTTTTAGCGGAATAATATTAATTCTGATTGTTCTGTTTATAATACAAAATCTTGTAAACAGCCGTGCCGGCCGCGCAATTATGGCAATACGTGACAACCGGATTGCCGCAGAGGCTTCCGGCCTAAATATCATAAAATACAAGCTTATGGCTTTCGTTACCTCCGCCGCCATCGCAGGTGCTGCGGGTGCGCTGTATGCGCTTAACTACTCGACAGTCGTCCCCAAGAAATTTGACTTTAATACCTCGATACTGATTCTTGTATTTGTGGTGCTCGGCGGCATTGGTAATCTGCGCGGCTCAATTATAGCCGCGGCCGTGCTTACTGTCCTTCCCGAGCTTTTAAGACAGTTTCAGGACTATCGTATGCTCGTATATGCCATCGTTCTCATTCTCGTAATGCTCATCACCAATAATGAACAGGCAAAGGCATTTACCAAGCGTATTTTCAGAAAAAAGGCAAAGGAGGAGTGCTAATATGAACGAAAAAAAACAGGAAACAAAATTAGTCTCTATTCCAAGCCCTAATAAAATTCCCGAACGTGATTTGGGCAAAATGCCTGTGCTTGAGGCTACGCATCTTGGCATAGATTTTGGTGGTCTGACTGCTGTTGAGGATTTTAATATTGCCATAAGCCCTACTGAAATTGCAGGTCTGATTGGCCCCAATGGTGCCGGCAAAACTACTGTATTTAACCTTCTCACCAAGGTCTACCAGCCGACAAGGGGGGCTATATTCCTTGACGGAAAGGATACCCACGGCATGAACACCATTCAGGTGAACCGCGCAGGAATAGCCCGTACCTTTCAGAATATCCGTCTTTTTGACAAACTGACTGTTGAGGACAATGTAAAGATAGGACTTCACAATCATATTGAATACGGAATGTGGAATGGCATATTCCGGCTTCCTAAATATTGGTCTGAGGAAAAGAGGGCTCACGAAAAAGCATTAGAGCTCCTGTCAATTTTCGACATGCAGGATATGGCAAATGTTCAGGCGGCATCTCTTCCCTACGGTGCACAGCGTCGTCTTGAGATTGTGCGCGCGCTTGCAACCGGGCCAAAGCTTTTGCTTCTGGATGAGCCGGCTGCCGGTATGAATCCTTCGGAGACCTCCGAGCTTATGGACAATATCCGCCAGATAAGAGATACCTTCGGTATTGCGGTCATGCTTATTGAGCATGACATGAAGCTTGTAATGGGTATCTGCGAAAGCATTGCAGTTCTCAACTTCGGCAAGATTATTGCCAAAGGCACCCCCTCCGAAATACAGAACAATCCGGAGGTAATTGAAGCCTATCTGGGTAAGAGGAAGGAGGTATAGCACATGAGCATGTTAAAGGTTGAAGATATAAATGTTTATTACGGAAGTATTCATGCCATAAAGGGCATCTCCTTTGAAGTTAATGAGGGCGAAATCGTAACATTAATCGGTGCAAACGGCGCAGGCAAATCCACTACGCTGAACACCGTTGCAGGACTTCTCAAGCCGCATACAGGTTCAATCGAGTTTGAAGGCTCATCTGTGCTCGGTTTACCGGCACATAAAGTCGTAAACAAAGGGATAGCTCTATGCCCTGAGGGACGCCGTATCTTCCTGCAGCTTACCGTTCAGGAAAATCTGGAGATGGGTGCTTACACCAGACCCGGCTCAGAGATTTCCGCCTCAATTTCTGATGTATATGACCGCTTTCCGAGGCTTAAGGAGCGTTACAGACAGGTAGCCGGAACTCTTTCCGGAGGCGAGCAGCAGATGCTTGCAATGGGGCGCGCCCTGATGTCAAAGCCAAAGCTTATGATGCTTGATGAACCCTCTATGGGTCTTGCGCCTATACTTGTTGAACAGATATTTAATATTATAACAGAGCTCAACAAAGCCGGTACAACAATTCTTCTGGTAGAGCAGAATGCCCAGATGGCTCTGTCCGTAGCACACAGGGCATATGTTCTTGAGACCGGACGCATTGTTACCACGGGAACAGGCGCTGAGCTGCTTCACAACGATGCTGTACGCAAGGCATATCTTGGAGGCTGATTCCTTCCAAAGCACAAAACCTGCCATGTCTTTAAAAGACAGGGCAGGTTTATTTTTGCTTATGTAATAAATATTTATTTTGGCACCGCCACATACCAATCATAAAATCCCGTAATTTCAAAATCAGCTTCAAAATCAGCCACATCCGTGTAATATATAATGTACACACTTTCTTTATTAATATCATCATAATTTATCCGTGTATTGATTCTGACTCCATCATTGTCAACAAATGCCGCAGGCGCCGGGGCAACATCGTATTCCACAGTCGCAAGATACTGTGACGGAAGCGTCTCTGTATACAAAAGCAGGCGGGGCCACTGCGCTCCCTTTTCAACAGTTATAGTGTGCAGACAATTATCCTCACACTTTTGCTTCGCATACTCAACACACTCCTTTAAGCCCGCAGAAAAATACGCATTCACAAGCTCTTTATAATCCGTGTAATAATCCCTCTGAAACAGTATTGTACACACAATATACACCGCAGCCACAAATACACCCGGCACATTTGCAACAGCCCTCCTCTTTATCCTGCTCCGTACAAGTTCAAGTGTCTTTACAATGCCATATGCTTCACACAATATCAAAGGTATATAAAGTGAATTAATCTGGTGCAGAACAGCTGTCACAAGAATACAGTTTACCCCGCCGCCAATAAGTGGGATTAATATGAAAAAGCCGTTAAAAAATTCCCGTTTTATTAACGACCTGATGCAGTCGGCTATAAGCCACAGAACTCCTATGACAATAAATACTCTTCCTATATCATAAAACAAGCCCCACGGAAGCAGGATGTCATACGGACTTCCCGTATTCTGATGCCATAAAAGCGATAATGCGGTACGCAGGTTTGACCACATTTCAGAAAATGAGAACGCAATCTCCGACCCACGATATCCATTCATTTTGGGTATTGTCATAAAAGAAAGTTTTATTTCATCAATAAAGCCGGAATTGACAAGCACAAAAAGCATTAAAGGTAAAGCAATAAAAAATAACAGCACGACCGATATCACAGTATATCTGTCTAATTTAAGCCTCTTAAAATAAAGCGCATATATGCCCTGCAATATCAGCATAAGCGGCACTATAGGCCATACCACAGCGTAGCAGTACAGACTCAGCCCGTAAAAAAGGGCCGAAAGGATATAGTATTTTCTATTTTCAAGGCCAAGCACAAAAAAATACAAACCAAAAATCAAAAAGCCCGGCGCAAGATTTGCATCAAGTCCCCACCGCGACATCATAACATGCCACGGACATACGGCGAGCATAAACAGGCTCCATAAGCCCGCCCTCCTGCCAAACATTTTTTTCATTAAGAAATACACTGCCGCGAGTGTAAATACCGCTGTCACCGCCTGCGGCAGCCTGCTAAGAAACGGCGTGACATGCCCTCCATTTAACGCAAGCAGAGGCATAAGCAGCCATACATACATTGCACTGTGTCCGTCTCCCCAATCAGCCAGATATACAGGCATCACATTTCCCGCTGAATCAATGCCCTCATGCAGCAATGCATACGCATTCCAGGCTACAAAGCTCTCGTCCTGATGCATTCCGCCGGGTACGCTGCCCAGGAATACAAGTCTTAGCGCTGCACCTGCAGCCAGAATTAAAAAAGGAAGCGCAAAATTTCTCTTTGTCTTATTCATTTAAGCCTCTCCTAAACAAGCCCTCTCGGCAAAAGGTGCAGCATGGCAGTGCATTATCCTTTACCAGCTTTATATCTCAACCCATTATACCAAAGCGCCCATTTTATTGTCAATCAGCCCGCTTTATACGCTTTCCTCGATATACTCCTCATATTCAGCTTCACTTGCAAATAAAATATATCTGCCGTCTACATATCCCATATATCCGCATGCGGTGTTATATCCCTTCATAAAAATACCTCCTTATCAGTTGACCTGTCCTTGTCTGTAACTGTCTGTTTCTGATAAAAAGGTATCACTTTTTGTGTACTATAAAACTCTCTTATTACTCTTCACTGCTAATAATCCGCGTAATCCACCATCAAACTGTTTTTCCCAAAATATTGTGCTGCTTTTATGTTATTTTCATTATTAATATCATCAGTAAAATCCCCCACATACAGCATTTCCGGCTGTACAGTATATGGCTTGAATACCACATCCTCAATGCTGTCGTCCTCAAGCACTGACAATCTCTCTATATACTCCTTTTCGTATTGGACGCCCTCACCGCTTATGATTATATGGATTGCCTTAGCTCCGGTACACTCCTGAATTTCTCCCGAAAATACCTGAAAAGCTGTCAGAACGATAATTGCCGACAATCCCGCCGCCCAAAACCCCGGACTGCCGCCTGCATGTGATGCAAAGCGTCCGTGCAGGGCACCGAGTACATACGCATATGCCGCAAGCGATAAAAATATAAATCCATAATAAACTACCGCGACCGCCCTTGCCGGACCGGTTGAGTTCATCGCGTAGAAGGTGGGGCATGACATTGAGCAGAATATGCCAAATAAATAACCGACAACAATAACCGGATGCCTGAATTCCAATCTGCCATAAGCATTCCACAGACAAGGCGTTATCAACAGTACCGTGATAAGCCACCAAATGCCTGTCCACGCGCCGGTATATATAAAGCCCTGCCTGATGGATTTTAATACTGCCTTCCATGCGGACATTTCCCATAGCTGCTCCTCACGCATCATATTTCCCGGTGCGGCAGCACTTACAAGCAGTCCTCCCGTCATAAGCGCAGTCACCACACCTATAGGCAGCGCTTTACCTGAATGTCTTAAAAGCAACACTGCAAAAGCCGTAAACATTATAAGTATGCACGGCAGTAAAGATACATAATTTCCTCCCGCAAGAAATATTGCAAGAAGTGCAAGCACCGGTATATATCCTCTTCCGGGTTCTATCATAAACCGAAATGCCAATCCAAGGAAAAACAGCGTTAATGCAAAATACCCCGTGTAATACATCGAGCCGTTATACCAAAAGTATGATTCACCTGCAAACTGCACGGTCTGTACGCTAAGCATTACTATTGACGCCGCACATATACAAAATCCTCTGCGGTTCATTCCAAGTATATCCCGCAGAAGAGGCTTTAAGGCATAAAAGGTGCAGCCGGCATATAATAGCAGTATTACTGCCGTCACAAGCCTGTATGCATTTTCACCAAAAATGTTCGGCGGAAGATACATTAAAAGCATGGCAGAATACGTTCCCTGCCAATTATAATATTGATAAATTACCCCCTCAACCGCCGCCTTAAATGTTTGGACAATGCTTCCGGTTTCCCTGAACACCCTTACGGTATCAGCTCCATAATAATAATCGTCGCCTGTGGGATGATTATATTTCCCGACATATATCAGTACTCCAAGTCCTGCGCACATCAATATAAATAATATCACGGAAAATATTTTCTCATATTTATGATACATATAAGCCTCCCTCCACACAGACCCTCTCTGTGTATCATTCCTCCATAAAAACCGACTGCATTTGCTTAAGCAATTCCTCCGTCTTATCCATGACAAGCTCCGCATCCTTTTCTACAAGCCCGGTCTTTTTATATTTATAGGTAAAATAAGGCTTACCATAGGCCGTAAACGCAAGCTCATTTTCATATTTATGCAAAAGTCGGGGAATACAGTTCGGATTTACACGCGCGTCAGCTCTGAAGGTAAAAATTATTCTTTCGTTTTTACCTTTTATCTCAGTCATATCAAGCGAATGTGCCGTCATCCTTATAAGGGCAATTCTTAAGAGATTATCGACGGACCTGGGAATTTCACCAAACCTGTCCATAAGCTCATCCTTCATGTCATCCCTTTCCTTTGTGCTCTCTATTCCTGCAATGCGCTTGTAGATATCAAGCTTCTGAACCTCATTTACTATATATTCCGGCGGAATAAAGGCATCAACCTCCAAATCAATAACTGTCGCAAAATCCGCCTCTGCTGTGATGCCCTTAAGACCTCTTACTGCCTCGTTAAGCATCTTACAGTACATATCATATCCCACAGCCTCCATATGGCCATGCTGCTTCATTCCCAGCAGATTTCCTGCCCCACGTATCTCAAGGTCCCGCATTGATATCTTAAAGCCGCTTCCAAGCTCTGTAAACTCCCTTATTGCTTCAAGCCTTTTTTCCGCTACTTCCTTTAACATTTTATCACGCTTATACATAAGAAATGCATATGCATTCCTGTTTGAGCGGCCTACCCGTCCCCTGAGCTGATATAACTGCGATAGTCCCATGTTATCCGAATCATTAATTATCATTGTATTAACATTAGGTATATCCATTCCAGTCTCGATGATAGTCGTCGACACCAATACGTCAATATCGCCATTTATAAAATCATACATTATACGCTCAAGCTCGCGCTCGTTCATCTGTCCGTGGGCAAATGCCACATTTGCCTCCGGCACAAGACCCGCAAGCTGTGACGCGACATCCGCTATGTTGTTCACACGGTTGTATACATAATACACCTGCCCGTTTCTGGCAAGCTCTCTTACTATGGCCTCACGCACCAGCTCCTCATTATATTCGCATACAAAGGTCTGTATGGGAAGCCTGTCATTTGGAGCCTCCTCCAAAACGCTCATATCCCTTATACCCACCAGACTCATATGGAGCGTCCTCGGAATAGGTGTAGCAGTCAGAGTAAGAACATCAACATTTTCCTTCAGCTTCTTGATTTTTTCCTTATGACTCACACCGAAGCGCTGCTCCTCATCTATAATCAAAAGACCTAAATCCTTAAATTTTACATCCTTTGAAAGCACCCTGTGTGTTCCTATAACGATATCCACAAGACCCTTCTGCAGGTCAGTCACAGTCTTTTTTATCTCGGCGGACGTCCTGAATCTGCTGAGAAGATCAACTCTTACAGGAAAATCCTTCATTCTTTGTATAAAGGTGGCATAGTGCTGCTGTGCAAGAATAGTGGTCGGCACAAGATATACAACCTGCTTTCCCTCCTGAACTGCTTTAAATGCAGCCCTTATTGCTATCTCAGTCTTGCCGTAGCCCACATCTCCGCATATCAGCCGGTCCATTATCCTGTCGCTTTCCATGTCAGCTTTAGTATCAGCTATGGCGCTTAGCTGGTCGTCCGTCTCCTCAAATGGGAACATTTCCTCAAACTCACGCTGCCACACTGTATCCTTTCCAAACTGATAGCCTTTACTGTTCTGCCTGACAGCATAAAGCTCAACTAATTCCTTCGCCACCTCGTCAACCGCGCCCCGTACCTTTGTCTTGGTCTTTTCCCATTCCTTTGTGCCAAGTTTATTTAAGCGCGGCTTTTTGTCGGCATTGCCTGATGCATACTTCTGTAGCACATCCAGACCCGTCGCCAAAACATATAATATGCCTCCGTCACGATATTCAAGCTTGATATAATCCTTTACGACATGCTCTGCCTCCACCTTCTCAATTCCCCTGTAGATACCCAGACCATGAGTTTCATGCACAACGTAGTCTCCAACCTTAAGCTCGTTAAAGTCATTTATTTTCTGACCCTGATAAAGCTTTTTCTTTCTCTTCTTCTTTTTCTCCGCACCAAAAATATCTGATTCCGCAAGCACAACAAACTTAAGCAGAGGATACTCAAAGCCTTTATTGACATGTCCATAATAAGTCAGAACTTCACCCGGTATAACCTCTCTCATCGGGTCATCCGTAAATACTGCCGATATATCCTCATCCCTGAGCTCCTCTGCAATACGTTTTGCCCTTGTCCGCGAGCCTGACAGAAGAAGCACCCTGTAGCCGTTCTTTTTATATTGTTTTAAATCTCTGACCAGAGACTCAAAGCTGTTATTATAGGACGCAACATTTCTGGCATTAATGTCATATTTATAAGCCGCCTTTAAAAATCCCGTCCTGCTCTCCATTGTTGAGACGGTTACCGTTCTGCCTTTTAAAAGCCCTGCCGCTACAGCTTCACCGCTGTATAGAATATCCATCTGACCGGGTAAAATATATCCCTTTTCGACACGCTGCTTCATACTTTCGCAAAATTCAAGCTCAACTGCGTCTGACTGCTCCTTAACCCGCAATGGTTCGTCTATGAAAAAAGCGCTCCTGTCAGAAAGCCGGAGTATAAAGTCAATCAGGTTGCCGGGATTATCATAAAAATATTTTACATAGCTCTCCAGATTCACCATGCTCTGAAGCTCTAAAAGCTTCTCTTTAAGCTCGTCAACCTGAGTCGATATTCTGTGTGCCTCCTCAGGCCTGTGTGCGTCTATGAAAAGCTTCTCCTGCTTCTTTGCCTCCTGCTCTATCTTTCGGATTCCACTGTCTATCCTTTCCCGAGTCAGCACAAATTCCGATGCCGGATATATCTCCACGCTTTCCAGCTTTTCTATTGAGCGCTGGCTCAAAATGTCAAAGCTTCTGATTGAATCCGTCTCTTCCCCCCAAAGCTCTATGCGGAACGGGTTTTCCTCAGTAATATCAAATATGTCCACAATACCTCCGCGCACAGAGAATTGTCCCGGTCCCTCCACCTGATAAGTCTTTTCATATCCCATAGACACAAGCCTGGAGGAAAGAGCTGCTATATTAAGCTGCTCCCCGCGTTGTATAGCAATTACATCCGTATCCTTATTCCATAAGGTCTGTGGTGTCATCAATGCCGCATATGTGGTAACTATAGTAGTTGGCTTCCCCTCCATGAGCCTTCTCATCATACAGATGCGTTCCCTGGTAAGCTGGTTTCCATGTATGTCCGCCTGAAAAAATATCAAATCCTTAGCCGGATATAATACGACATTTCTGTCATAAAATTTATACTCCTGAAGAATTTCTCTTGCCCTTATATCATTATAGGTAATAATCACCTTATATTTTAAGCCATCACTGAGCCCATAAATCATATGTAGCTTCTGGGAGTCCACACAGCCTGACAATGCAAGCACACCATCCCTCTTATCAGATGTGCTGCCTGCGGTCTTTCCCAGAATATACTCCCTCATTTTATCAAAATCAGCAAGCTCCGTGACAGGAGTAAGTAATGCCTGCATAATTAACCTCTCTATCTATGATACTTATAAAATGTTTTTACGGTTGAAGGAGTTCATTGCAGCCTCCGCATCCTCCGTAATTATCATGCGGAGCGCATTATACGCGCTTTCCGATGCCTCCTCCATCAGCTTACGCTCGTCCGCGGAAAAATGACCGAGAACATAATCGGCAAGATTATATTCTTCAGGCTTTTCGCCTATGCCGATTTTAATTCTGACAAAATTGTCATGTCCAAGCTGTGCAATAATGCTTTTCAGGCCATTATGTCCCCCTGCGCTGCCCCTCTTACGGACGCGTATATGACCTGCGTCGAGGCTTATGTCATCTACTATAACTATAAGCTCATTCTTTTCATCCGCCTTGTAGTAGTCCACTATTTGTTTAACGCTTTCTCCGCTGAGATTCATGAAGGTTTGAGGCTTTGCAAGTATCACCCTTTGTCCCTCTATATACCCACGCCCTGTTAGCGCCTTATGCTTTTTTTCCGAAACATCAATGTTTTCCTTCTCTGCAATCCTGTCAATTGTTGCAAAACCAATATTATGTCTTGTATTATCATATTCTCTTCCCGGATTGCCGAGACCGACTATTATATACATATTTTGCCTCCACACTATATAAAAGCCAAATTCAGCCTGCATCCAATTTAAAAATACTTTATATATCTTCTCATTTTTTGCCCAAAATTACAAGACCATATAAACCCTTTACAGCACAAAAATACCGACCTAGCCTCCATTAACAGCTATGCCGGTATTTCTTAATTTAACTCCCCATATTTTATGTCATTAATAATTTGTCACGTCAGTTGATTCATTCAGCTTCATCCGGCTCCAGAAGGGCTTTTTCATACTGCTCCAGAATAATCCTTTGAATGCCTTCTCTGGTAGCGGAATTTATAGGATGTGCAATATCCCTATATTCCCCGTCAGTAGCTTTTTTACTTGGCATTGCGATAAAAAGTCCCTTTTCTCCCTCAATTACCTTGATGTCATGCACAACAAATTCATCATCCAAAGTAATGGAAACAATTGCTTTCATCTTGCCCTCTTTTGTAATTTTACGAACACGAACATCTGTGATTTGCATTTGTACTGCCCCCTTAGTCTAAATGGTTTTTGCTATATCAATGTGTTAAATAACGTATCTCTCATTACGCTCTACCACAATTTTGATATCATTATCACCCACAAAGCCGGAATCTGCGTGAATTGTTCCGCGACTTTCAACAATACAGTTTTCAATCCGGGTATTGTCGCCTATATACACATCATTCAATATTATTGAATTTTTTATTACACAATTATTTCCTATATAGCTCTTCTTAAATACAACTGAATTCTCCACTGTACCATTAACAATACATCCGCTCGATATCAGGCTGTTTTTTACCACCGCCCCGACATTATATTTTGCAGGCGGGAAATCCTCCACCTTGGAATAAATATCAGGATACTGTCTAAAGAAATAATCCCTGACCTCAGGCTTAAGGAAATCCATATTGGTGCTGTAATAATCCTCAACTGACGCTATATTTTTCCAATAGTCATGAATTTTATAACCATAAATACGTTTAATATCCTTATAGCGAATTAAGATGTCACGCACAAAATCATATCTGTCCTCTTCTGCGCACCTTTCAATCATTTCTATGAGAAGCCTTCTCCTTATGACATAAATCCCACAGGAAATTGTGTTCGTCTTAGCCCTTAGCGGCTTCTCCTCAAACTCCTCAATCCTGTAATCCACATTCATGCGGACAGTCCCGAATCTCTCAATATTAGTGCCCGGCTCCATGT
>JAJQGF010000102.1 GCA_021200695.1 Lachnospiraceae bacterium | reverse complement strand
TCAGGATACAGTGCTTTTTGCTGATACAATCAGAAATAATTTAAAGTATTCCAGAGAAACAGCAACTGACGGTGAAATGTTTGACGCAGCCGGAATGAGCAACTGCCATGATATGATAAAGCGTCAGAAGCAGGGATATGACACTGTTCTTTCGGGAGAGGGCTTTAATCTGTCTCAGGGGCAGAGGCAGCTTCTCGCAATAGCAAGAGCATTTATAGCCCAGCCCAAAATTCTTATTCTGGATGAGGCTACGTCGAGTGTTGATACCAGAACAGAGAAAAGGATTCAGGACGCAATGGTAAAGCTTATGCGTAACAGGACTAGTCTTATCATAGCTCACAGACTCTCGACCATACAGGACGCGGATTTAATTGTGGTTATGGAGAAGGGACGCATAATAGAGACGGGAAACCATGAGGAATTATTGGAAAAGCAGGGCAAATACTATGAGCTTTATATGACACAGTTTGCCGGACAGACCATATAAGGAGTAAATGCTTTGGATTTATTTGAATATATGAGAAATGCAAATATGGAGAAGGAGGCGCCGCTGGCGGCCCGTATGCGCCCGCGCACGCTTGACGAGGTTGTCGGACAGGAGCATATTCTGGGGAAGGACAAGCTGCTTTATCGTGCCGTCAAGGCTGATAAGCTTGGCTCAGTAATTTTTTACGGACCGCCGGGCACGGGAAAGACTACACTTGCAAAAGTGATAGCAAACACTACAAAAGCTGAATTTACGCAGATTAATGCTACGTCGGCAGGCAAGAAGGACATGGAGGAGGTTGTTGACAGGGCTAAAGAGCTTAAGGGGATGTATGGGAAAAGCACTGTTTTGTTTATAGATGAGATACACCGTTTTAACAAGAGTCAGCAGGATTATCTGCTGCCATTTGTGGAGGACGGAACAGTCACCCTTATAGGCGCAACAACTGAGAATCCGTATTTTGAGGTAAATGGGGCGCTTTTATCCAGGTCCATTATATTTGAGCTAAAGCCGATTCCGCCTGATGCGGTAAAGGGTCTTTTAAGAAGGGCTGTTTATGATGATGACAGAGGCATGGGTTCATATGATGCGGTAATAGATGAGGATGCATTGGATTTTCTTGCTGATATATGCGGAGGCGATGCAAGACATGCACTGAATGCGCTGGAGCTGGGAATAATGACTACCGGGAGGTCGGAGGACGGTAAAATTCATATAACTCTTGAGATTGCTCAGGAATGTATTCAGAAGCGTGCCGTGCGCTATGACAAGACAGGTGATAATCATTATGATACAATCTCCGCTTTTATAAAGAGTATGAGGGGTTCCGACCCTGATGCAGCGGTTTATTATCTTGCCAGAATGCTCTACTCCGGTGAGGATGCGGCATTTATTGCAAGAAGAATTATGATATGCGCGTCTGAGGATGTCGGAAACGCGGACCCTCAGGCATTGGTTGTGGCGGTGAATGCTTCGCTTGCGGTTGAGAGGGTCGGTATGCCTGAAGCACAGATAATTTTGTCACAGGCGGCCAGCTATGTCGCATGCGCGCCCAAAAGCAATGCAGCTTACGTAGCGGTTGCAGAGGCTATGCGCGAGGTGGGTGAGAGCGGAAATCTTCCAATACCGCCGCATCTTCAGGATGCACATTACAAAGGAGCGGCAAAATTGGGACACGGAATAGGATATAAATATGCACATGACTATCGGAATCATTATGTAGAGCAGCAATATTTGCCTTATGAATTAAGCGGCAGGGAATTTTATAAGCCGACCGGAAACGGGTATGAGGTGAAGATAAAAGAGCACATGAAGCGTATTCGCAAAGAGGCAAGGGAAAATGAGTCGGAATAATAACTTTGCATGTGCAGGAAATGAGGAGTTATGAGATTATCTGATTTGGAGGAATTTAGTTCTGTTACTATACAGTGCCATGATAATCCTGACGCAGATGCCATAGGCTCAGGCTTTGGTTTGTATAAGTATTTTAAGAGCAGGGGAAAGAATACCTCCCTTATATACAGCGGACAGAACCGTATACAAAAGGCAAATCTGAAGCTTATGGTAGAAAAGCTTGATATTCCCATTGTATATGTTGAGGCTGCTGACAGGCATATCGATGGACTGCTTATAACGGTGGACTGTCAATACGGCGCGGGAAATGTAACAAGACTTGATGCGGACAGCGTGGCGGTAATTGACCATCATCTGGTAGAGATGAAGGACATTGGCTTGCAGGATATACGTTCTTCACTTGGAAGCTGCTCAACGCTTGTATGGAGTATGCTTAAGGAGGAGGGCTATCCTGTAGAGGAGGATGTAATGCTGGAAACCGCGTTATATTACGGTCTCTACTCCGACACTAGTCAGTTCTCGGAAATCAGAAATCCTCTTGACCGTGACTGCCGGGACAGTCTTGAATGCGACAAGAGTCTGATACGTCTGTTCTGCAATTCTAATTTGACACTTAAGGAGCTGGAGCTCGCCGGGATTGCGCTTATACGTTGTATATATAATGACGACCATAAGTATGCAATTATCAAAGCGCAGCCCTGTGACCCAAACATACTCGGCATAATAAGTGATTTTCTGATTCAGGTGGATGAGGTATGTACATGTATTGTTTACAATGAAATTAACGATGGATTTAAGCTTTCAGTGCGAAGCTGTATAAGAGAGGTCAATGCCAGCGAGCTTGCAGCCTTTGTCTGTGAAAAGATTGGCTCGGGAGGAGGGCATATTGAAAAGGCCGGAGGCTTTATAAGCCGGAGGCTGTATGAGAAATGTTATCCGACGCTTCATTCAGAGGCTTATTTCAGTGAGAAAATGAATGAATATTTTGACAACTGCCTGATAATTTATGCGCCTGAATATGAGGCTGATGTTGAGAGCATGGAAAAGTATATTAAGAAAAAAATACCGGTTGGTTATGTGAAGGCAGCAGAGGTTCTGCCGTCCGGCACTCCGATTACGATTCGAACATTGGAGGGTGATGTGGATATGATGGTAGAGCCGGATTTGTATATTATGATAGGAATCAAGGGAGAAGTATATCCCAACAGAAGGGATAAGTTTGAGCACTGTTACAGAGCTTTGGATAAGCCGTACGACATGCAGGCAGGTGCAAACAGGGCTGAATATGTGCCAATAATTAAAAATCGGGCTGATGGAAGCACCGAAATTTTAACTCAGCTTGCGGGAAGCTGTGTTCCTGCCGGGGACATATATGTGTATGCCTGTAGGATAGACCACATGGTAAAGGTATTTACTGAGTGGGACAGAGAAAAATATATGCTGGGCAGAGCAGGAGAT
>JAJQGF010000041.1 GCA_021200695.1 Lachnospiraceae bacterium | reverse complement strand
GTTCATCGTGGGCTCGCCTCCAAAGAAGTCCACCTCCAGATTTACACGGCTGCCGGAATTGTCTACAAGAAAGTCAAGCGCCCTCTTGCCTACCTCAAAGTCCATCAGAGCCCGTCTGCCATGGTATTCGCCCTCCTCTGCAAAGCAATATCTGCATGCGAGATTGCAGTCATGGGCAATGTGGAGGCAAAGCGCCTTAACCACTGTCTGTCTGTTTTTAAAATCAAAAATATAATTTTCATATATATCTCTGGAAAAAAGCTGACCGGCCTTTTCAAGCTCAAGCACCTCATCCACAGCCTCATTTATATCTTCAGCGGAATATTCCTTTCCCGCAAGATTTAATACTGCCTCCTTGACCGTGCCGGGTTCTCTTATGCCCTCCTCCACAAGGGGCTCAACCAACGGGATAATGTCATATACCACATCATCCACCACATGCACTGAACCACTGTTGACATCCAGACATATGTTGTACCCATTGCTTTTATACAGGTGTATCACAGTAATATCCTTCCTTAATCAAGTATTTATGTAAATCTGTTTTCGCAAAGAAAGCAGCGACAGTATCGCTGCTTACCCTAATCTCTGTACTAATCAATTATTTAAGCTTTTCACAGCTTTGATTGCCTACTGTACAGGAAGTCTTGCAGGCTGACTGGCATGACGTCTGACACTCGCCGCAACCGCCTTTCTTCATTGACTCCTTTAAATCTCTTGTAGCAAGGGTCTTAATATGCTTCATATTCATAGCCTCCTTTAGTGTTCACAGCCATACGACTAATAAGCTTACAGTAGTATAACATAATTTTTCTAAATGTAAAAGAGTTTTTAAAAATTTTTTATGCTTTTTTATCCAAGCATTCCTCCCATCATTCCGCCCGCGCAGCACAGCACAAGCGTTGTAAAAAATGAATTTCCCAGCGCGCCCACTGAACGGTTAACTATCAGCGACATAACGGCAAGCACCGTAAAATAAAGCACTCCCATCAACAGTCCCCACAGAAATTTACGGCTTTTCATCCTCCTGCCGGCTATAAATCCCGCAAAAAATGTCGATAAAACATATATCATTATTATTGCGACAGATACAATGCTCCGGCCTATTCCCACCTTATAAAGCAGAAGCGCCAGAATAAGCAGCAGCAGCCCTGTAAGTATGTATGATGCCAGAAGGCATTTTAAGAAAAACAGTGCCGATACCCTGCTCTCTTTCTTTATAATATCCATTAAAATCCCCCTTTTATCTTGTTACACAATATTATATGCGCTGTTTTCATAAACTTGACAACCTGCTCTGCATATTGTATATTCAATGATAATATGTTTTTTAATTTACATAAAAAAGGAGTTGGTTTTTTTAATGGATACCCCTGGGGTCATACAATTACTGATTTTAGTCGTTCTGATTATTCTTTCAGGCTTCTTTTCTTCTGCGGAGACAGCGCTTACCACCTGCAACCGCGTACGGATGCGCGCACTTGAGGAGGACGGCAGCAAAAAAGCCGCAACAGTCAACAAAATTCTGCAATCCTACAGCAAAATGCTGAGTTCCATATTAATAGGTAATAATATAGTTAACCTGTCCGCCTCATCTCTGGCTACTACTCTCGCAATGCGAATAAGCATTCCTGTCGGAATCGCTACCGGTGTGCTTACCCTGATTATACTGCTTATAGGTGAGATTGTCCCAAAAACCTGGGCTATGCTCTCCTCAGAAAAGCTGTCACTTAAATACAGCGGTATTATCTACGCGCTTATGATAATCCTCACACCCGTAATTTTTATAATGGACAGGCTTTCCCTCGGAATTATGTTCCTGCTGCGGATTGACCCGAATAAAAAGGCCTCAACAATGACTGAGACCGAGCTAAAAACATATGTGGATGTAAGCCACGAGGACGGCGTAATTGAATCTGAGGAGCGCGAGATGATATATAATGTATTTGATTTTTCAGATGCGCTTGCCAAAGACATAATGATACCCCGCATAAACATGGTTACGGTAAGCGTTGAGGACTCCTATGACGAGGTGCTGTCAGTATTCAGGGAATCCATGTATACACGTCTTCCTGTATATCAGGATGATAAAGATAATATAATTGGACTGATAAACATAAAGGACTTTATCCTCTCCGACAGTAGGGATAATTTTAATATAAGGAATATCCTGCGTGATGCCCATTATACATATGAATTTAAAAAAATAGCTGATTTAATGTATGAAATGCGCGAAAAGACAATGAACGTAGCCTTTGTCCTTAATGAATACGGCGCAACCGTAGGTATGATTACTCTGGAGGATTTACTTGAGGAAATCGTCGGCGAAATCAGGGATGAATATGACGAGGATGAAGAGGAGTTCATTCAGGCAATAGACGAATACTCCTATCTTGTTGAGGGCAGCATGAAGCTGGATGATGTAAACAATGCCCTGAGCACCGGACTTGACAGCGAGGACTACGACTCCATCGGCGGAATTATAATAGAGCAGCTCGACAGACTTCCTGAGGATAATGAGGAGGTCTCTCTCGACAATGGTATAAAGCTTAAGGTTCAGGGAATAGACCAGAACAGAATAATAAAGGTGCTAATGACTCTTCCCGCTGATAGCGGAGAGCCCGGTGAGTCTGCTCCCTCAGAGACAGAGCAGACTGAGACCGGCAATAGTCCTGAAAATCAGACGGCATACAATTCACAGGCACACACGACAGGCTGAGCTTATACATTCTGAAGCCCGGGGAACGTAATTTTTATATCAGTTCCCCTTCCTGTTTCGCTATCAAGCTCAAGCTGCGCATTATGTCCCGCTATTATGTGTTTTACTATGGCAAGTCCAAGTCCTGTTCCGCCGGTTGATTTTGAGCGGCTTTTATCAACTCTGTAAAAGCGCTCGAAAATTCTGTCCTGATGCTCCTTTGGTATTCCTATACCGGTATCTCTGACCTCAAGAACAACACCCTTATCTCCAGGATATACACACACATCAACCCTTCCGTCAACATTATTGTATCTGATGGCATTATCACACAGATTATAAAGCAGCTCATCTATCATCTGACGATTTCCCAATATATAGCTCTCCGTGCTGCCGCTCATGTATATCCCCACCTTATGCTTGCTTGCGCTCATTTCCAGCATTTCAACACAGGTATCCGCCAATTCATAAAGATTAAGCTTCTCCATAGGCACGGCTTCATCAGCCGCGTCAAGCTCGGATAGACGGATTATGTCATTTATAAGCGTCATAAGCCGGTTTGCGCTTTTATGAATCCCCCGTGCGAAGCGCACCACATCCTCATCCGA
>JAJQGF010000079.1 GCA_021200695.1 Lachnospiraceae bacterium | reverse complement strand
TATGGTTCTGTTAATGCGCTTCTTGTAGCCTCGGCTAACTATACTAATTTTAAATTTCCTGCAGATTAGGGACAGACTGTAGTAACACTCGGTTTTTATGAGGGAATTAATGAGCTGTATCTGAAAATTTCAAAATGATTTAATAAGATGCAAAATTTATGCAAAAAATATGTGGATTTGATGTCAAAAATATGAATTTATGATGACGCTCCCGAGTAAGCTTTGATTAGTGATAAGGATTGAACAATCTAAACAAAGACTGAAAGGGAGCGTATTAAAATGCCAAAGAAGAGATTAATTGTATTTATTGTATTCCTTGCAGTTATTGTATCGGCAGGTGCAGGGACATTGAGAGGCAATGTAGCTCCGGACAGTATAACAGTCGTAAGAGCAGAGGAAAGCAAAACAGTATCTGAGGGCGATGCTTCAGACGCAGATGGAGCAGAATATGTGCAGAGTGCCATAAAATCCGATGATATAGTATCAGAGGAAACAGCATCAGAGGAAATAGTAGTGGCGCTTGATGCCGGTCACGGAGGAGAGGATGAGGGCTGCTCACGTGAGGGAATTAATGAGAAGGATATAAATCTCAGTATTGCATTAAAGGTTGAGAAGGGACTTGAGGAGTCAGGGTATCAGGTGGTAATGACCAGAGAAAAGGATGAAGCGGTAGAGCTTGAAGAGCGTGTGGAAATTTCTGAAATGGAATATGCTGATGCATACATAAGCATTCATCAGAATGCGAGTGAGGAGGCAGGTGTAAGCGGTATAGAGACATGGTATGATGTGAACTATTCGGCTGAGGGCAGCAAAAGACTTGCACAGCTTATACAGAAGTATACCGTAAGTTCAACCGGGTGTGTGGACAGAGGAATAATAGAGGATGATTCGATTAAGGTTGTAAGAGAAAATATTGCGCCGTCGTGCCTTGTGGAAACAGGGTTTTTATCAAATGAGGAGGAGAGAGAAAGTCTGCTTACGGAGGAATATCAGGAGAAAATTGCTGAGGGCATAGTGAACGCGGTAGAGATGTTTTTTCATCCTAAAACCATGTATCTGACATTTGACGACGGACCATCTGAAGAGAACACAAACAGGGTTCTTGACATACTTGACGAGCATAATATAAAGGCAACCTTTTTCCTTGTGGGGGAAAATGTTGAAAAATATCCTGAGACAGCAAAGAGAATTGCGCAGGAGGGTCACAGCATAGGAATACACTGTTACAGTCACAATTATAACAGCCTTTATGAGAGTACGGAGAGCTATATTGAGGACTTTGAAAAGGCACGGGAGGTTATATATGAGATTACAGGTGTGGAGAGCAATATTTTCAGATTTCCGGGAGGCAGTATAAATTCATATAATCAGGAGATTTATCGCGATATAATAGATGAGATGACAGATATGGGATATGTATATTATGATTGGAATGCAAGCCTTGAGGATGCTGTTAAAGGCTCAACACCTGAGCAACTCGTATATAATGCGAGAGCCAGCACATTGGGCAGAAGCAGGATAATAATGCTGGGTCATGACGTTGTCTATAATACGACGCTTTGCCTTGACGAGTTAATAGAGAGCTTTCCGGAATATCGCATGGAGGCTGTTACCGAGGAGGTAGAGCCTATAATATTTAAGCTGGATTAAACAGGCAAATATAAATATAAATGCAAAATAAAACACTTGACACATTTTAAACTAAGGTTTAGTATTATATAGAATTAAATAAAAAACCGAAGATGTGGAGATAAAGGCATCATATGCACTCACAGAGAGACCGGAGGCTGGGAAAGGTCAGTAAGCAGGGTGTCAAATGGACCACGGAGGGCGCAGGGAAAGGGTTTTAATCCTGAGTATTCTGCGACGCATGACACGCGTAAGTTGTCGGGGGTATGTTAGTATCCTTTAAGAGCACGCACAGCGTGAAGCAAGGTGGCACCGCGAGATGAATTTGCATCCCGTCCTTGACAGACAGTACCGTCTGTTATGGACGGGATTTTTGTATAACAGATAAAATATAATCAGGGAGGAAGGAAAAGTGAAAGTGCAGCCAACTTTGGATGAATGTAAAAGGCTTGCTGCTGATGGCGCATATGGTGTAATTCCGATAAGCACGGAGATGTATGCTGACATTTCTACACCTATTGAGGTTCTCAGAAGCCTTAAGAATGTGAGCAGTCATGTCTACCTGCTTGAGAGCGCTGAGGCGGATAAGAGGTGGGGAAGATATTCCTTTCTGGGATATGACCCTTTGCTTGAAATTACCTGCTACAATGGGGAGACCACGATAAAGAGTCCTATGACTACAAGAACTGTAAAGGAGGATGTCAGAAGCATAATAAGAGATGTGATTAAGGAGAACAGAGGCCCCAGGCTTGATAATCTGCCATCATTTACAGGAGGGCTTGTGGGATATTTTTCATATGATTACATTAAGTACAGCGAACCCACGCTTAAGCTTGATGCAAATGACGCGGAAGGGTTTCAGGATGTCAATCTTATGCTTTTTGACAAGGTAATTGCCTTTGACAATTACCGTCAGAAGATAATACTTATAATAAATATCAGGACTGAAGAGCTTGAAGCTAATTACAATAAGGCATTGTTAGAGCTTGATAATATAAAGAAGCTTATAATAAGCGGTACTAAATCGCCCAGACAGCCATTGAAAATAAAAGATGATTTTAAGCCTCTGTTTAACGAAGAGGAATATTGTGATATGGTAAACAGGGCGAAGCATTATATCAGGGAGGGAGATATCTTTCAGGTTGTCCTTTCCAACAGACTTGAAGCCGAGATGGAGGGAAGCCTTTTGGATGCATACAGAGTGCTTCGCACCACAAATCCGTCACCGTATATGTTTTATTTCTCCGGCTCAGACGGAGAAATAGCCGGGGCAAGTCCGGAGACCCTTGTAAAGCTTGAAAACAGCAAGCTGTATACCTTCCCTCTCGCAGGAACAAGGCGCAGGGGTGAAAATGACGAGGAGGATAAAGCTCTTGAGGCAGCGCTGCTTGCAGACGAGAAGGAATGTGCAGAACACAACATGCTTGTGGATTTGGGACGAAATGACATAGGGAAGATAAGCAGGATTGGAACTGTTCAGGTTGAAAAATATATGTCTGTGGAGAGATACTCGCATGTAATGCATATAGGCTCAACGGTGGGAGGCATTATCAGGGATGACAGGGATGCGATTGATGCCGTTGATGCAATTCTTCCGGCAGGAACCCTTTCGGGTGCACCCAAGCTCAGGGCATGTGAGATAATTAATGAGCTTGAGAACAATAAGAGGGGAATATAC
>JAJQGF010000207.1:11837-15903 GCA_021200695.1 Lachnospiraceae bacterium | reverse complement strand
CCTATAGCTTTATTTATGAGAGAAGCAAAATCACTATTGCAAGCTCGCTTATAGAGCCTGCCTCCGGTGAGCAGCTTATACGTTTTCGGTTTACAGACCCGGCGCCGGGTATATGGACGTTAAATGTGTTTTCAGTAGGAGAGGTTCATAACGGCAATTTTAACATCTGGCTTCCGATTGATGATTTTTTGGATTCAGATGTCTATTTTCTGACCCCAAGCCCTTATATAACTCTGACAGAGCCGGCTATGGCATATAACTGCATTGCGGTGTCAGCCTATAATTCATCGAACAACAGCTTTTATACAGAGTCGGGAAGAGGCTTCGGAGTCGGAGGCATACTCAGCCCGGCTCTTGCCGCGCCGGGAGTTGGCATAGCCCTGCCCAGAGGAACGGCAACAGGCAGCAGCCTTGCCGCGGCAATAACCACTGGTGCAGTGGCTCAGTTTATGCAATGGGCTGTGATTGAAGGAAATGACAGAAATGTAGAGACGAGGGAGGTCAAAAACTATCTTGTGAGAGGCGCGTCAAGAGATGCAAATTTAAGCTATCCCAATCGGGAATGGGGGTATGGCAGACTGAATATTATGGGGACATTTGAGGCGCTGATTAATGTATAAAATAAAAATATAAGAAAAATTAAAAAAATTGCGCATATACGACTTGTATATGTTACATTTTTATGCTAACATAATTGTGTATTTTAGTGCCTGAACGGGGAAATGTATGTGAAAAACAGTAAGTACAGGTTGTATGCAATAATTGAGTTTTTAATTTGTGTGTATATGGTTGCAATAGTATTATTGAGTCTTACAGAAATCAGCGGCTTTCTTTCGACAGAAGCCGACAAAGCTGCAATAGGAGAAATTATCTGCACTATATTAGGGCTGGCTGTGGGTGCCGCAGCACTTTCAGCACTTACGCATCGTAAGTCAGAGAGCTTTAGCGATAAGCTTTTTGCGGAAAATGAAAGGCTGCAGATGGCGGCAGGGAATGACTGCAGCCTTATTTTTAAGTATTATGTCAAAACGGATGAATACAGGTGGTGTGGGGACTCCGAAAAAATATTTAATATTTCAGGCAGGCGGTTGAAGCTTGAGGAGTTTACCCATCCCGATGATTGGCCTGTTATATTACAGCAATTTGAGGATGCTAAAAGAAATAAGCTATATTCCTGCGAGGTAAGGCTTCTTGATGCGGAGGGCAAATACCGCATGTGCAGATGCCATACAATAGTTGATGGGGATAGCGGAGGAGAAGAGCTTATAATAGGAATAATTCAGGTTTAATATTCCTCAGCAATATCAATTTCCTCCTGCTCGGCAGAGGCCTGCTCATTGGAGTAGGGAGTCCGATGCATAAATGCAAGCCAATATCCGCAGCCTACTATTCCCGCACCTCCGATGATGTTTCCGAGGGTGACGGGAATAAGATTTTTAAGGATAAAACCTACAGGAGTGAGACTGTCTGCGGTAATTCCGTATTGTGCCTTAGTGAGGAGGGCGGCGACTCCGAAATACATATCGGCTATACTGTGCTCAAAACCGCATAGTACGAAGAGCATTACCGGCCAGAAGCTTGTGAGAAGCTTGTCAGACACCTGCTTTGCGGCAAATGACATCCATACTGCTATGCACACAAGAATATTGCATAGAATCCCGCGGATGAAGCTTTCTGTAAACGTCAGCTCAGTTCTGGCCCTTCCTGCGTTAACTATTGCCGTTGCCAGTCCGCCGTCAAATAGCTGCGGTGTGTGCCCATACACCACAAGTATTGCAACAAATGCGGCACCCAGAAAATTTCCTATATATACAAACAGCCAATTTTTAAGCATTTTGAGAACAGATACCTTTTTCTCAAGCACAGCAATTATTATCAGATTATTCCCGGTGAAAAGCTCACTGCCCGCAACCAGCACCATAGCCATTCCTGCGGGAAAAACAACGGCGCCGACAAGCTTTGAGACCGAAGGGGAGGAGATGGAGGCCGCTGCAGTGGTTGATGCGATTCCTGCAAAGCCTATGAACATTCCGGCAAAGAAGCCGAGAAGTATCATTTTAAATATGGAAAGATTCGATTTATGAACGCCTACATCGACATAATTTTGTGCTATCTCAAGTGGTGAATGCATGTTTTGCCTCCTTATATTCAAGTATTAATTCATAGATAATTTATATTTTACTATTTTCAAAGACTCTTGGCAATATACATATATCTTGACTAATTAACCTTATTAATATTAAAATATTGTCTGATATATAACGTATTTTAATTATTTTGAGAGGTAAGTTTAACGGCTTTATATGAAGGACGATTTGCTTGCAAATCTGAGGGACGGCAATAGGCTGACGCTCAGACAGCAGATTACAATGATAGTACGGTTAAGCATACCTGCTATTCTGGCGCAGGTATCTTCAATAATAATGCAGTATATAGATGCGGCAATGGTGGGATGGCTAAGCTCAGAATCCTCCGCGTCTATTGGGCTGGTATCCTCAAGCACATGGCTTGTCGGAGGGTATGTCCGTCAGCACGGGCTTTAATGTTCAGGTGGCTCATTATATAGGTGCAGGTCAGGAGAGGAAGGCCAGACAGATAGTAAAGCAGGGATTGGCGGCGGCGCTGGTTTTCAGTCTGCTGCTGCTTATTATTTCAGTGTCTGTAAGCGGTATGCTGCCGGTGTGGCTTGGAGGGAACGAAGATATATGTGAAGGCGCGTCTGCGTATTTCATGGTGTACGGGCTTGCAATTCCCATAATGCAGCTAAACAGTATGGCGGGAGGAATGATACAGTGCAGCGGAAATATGAAGCTTCCGAGTATTCTTCATGTTGTTATGTGTGTGCTTGATGTGCTTTGCAATGCAGTGCTTATTTTTCCGTCCATAGATATAGAAGCAGCTTCGCTGTCGGTGCATGTACCGGGTCTGGCTCTGGGAGTGCCGGGTGCGGCAATGGGAACTGCACTTGCTGAGCTTATAGTGGTGTGCATAATGCTGTATTATCTGCTTTTTAAATCTCCGGCGTTACATCTCAGGAGGGACGAAAAGCTTAAGCTGTCAATGGAGGATATGGCGAAGGCATTTAAAATAGCGCTGCCGGTCGGAGTAGAGCAGACAGTTATGTGCGGTGCGCAGGTGGTTACCACCGGAATAGTTTCCCCGCTTGGAAGCACTGCTATCGCTGCAAATTCCTTTGCGGTGACGGCTGAGAGCCTTTGTTACATGCCCGGATATGGCATAAGCTCTGCGGCAACTACGCTGATAGGTCAGAGTGTCGGCGCAAAGCGTGAGGATATGACTAAAAGGCTGGGCTGGCTTGCCACATTTTTCGGAATGCTTCTGATGGCGCTTTCAGGCGCCTTGATGTACATATATGCACCGCTTATGATAGGAATTCTGTCACCGGATTTGGAGATAAGAGAGCTCGGGACTCAGATATTAAGGATAGAGGCATTTGCCGAGCCTATGTTTGCCGCATCTATAGTGGCAGGGGGAGTGTTCAGGGGCGCGGGAGATACTCTGGTTCCATGTATTATTAATTTTGTAAGCATGTGGCTGGTGCGAATACCGCTCTCGGCTTTTTTGGCGCCGGGTCTCGGGCTTAAGGGAGTATGGCTTGCAATGTGCATAGAGCTGTGCGTGAGAGGCATACTGTTTTTGCTTAGGCTGGCTGATAAAAGCTTTGCAGATGTCAAAAAGGACGCTGATAAAAGAAGGAGGAGAAATTAAAGGGCATGGAAACAAGGAAAATTCTTAAAAATAAAATTTATCTGTATCTCACGGAATTTTTTGCCGGAATGTCTGTTATGGCAGTAGAGCTTGGTGCGAGCAGACTGCTTGCGCCATATTTCAGTTCATCCCAGATAGTCTGGACAATCATTATCGGAACCATAATGATAGCTATGGCGCTTGGCAATATTTATGGAGGACGCTCGGCGGACAAAAATCCGAATCCCGATAAGCTTTATGGTAGGATAGTCATTGCGGCGGTGTGGATAGCGGCAATCCCCGTGCTTGGAAAATATATTATTATTGCAATATCGGCAGTAATGATATTTTCTGTAAA
>JAJQGF010000207.1:0-11827 GCA_021200695.1 Lachnospiraceae bacterium | reverse complement strand
TGTTACCCCGTCGCTTGTAAAGTATACGGTGGACAGTCTTGAGGACAGTGGAAAAACGGTCGGCATGCTGGGCGCCTTTAATACAATTGGCAGTATTATCGGAACCTTCCTGCCCACCTTTGTGACAATCCCTGCTGTTGGAACATCGGTTACCTTTCTCATTTTTGCGGGTATACTTCTTGCTCTTGCCTGCTGCTATTTTATAAGCTCTAAAATAAACCCTGTAAAGACAGCGGCAGGAGCGGGGATGTTTATTCTGTGCTGTGTTCTGGGCTGCTCGGACAGCTTTGCCTTCTGGGAGGACAGCCTTACATTTGAGGGTGAATCAATCTATAATTATCTTCAGGTAAAGGAGGAGGACAATAGAGTTATCCTCTCCACCAATGTGTTGTTTGGCGTACAGTCGGTTTATATAAAGGACGGAGGGCTGACCGGCATGTATTATGATTATGCAATGGCGGCTCCTTTTATGGCGGGCGTCAATGAAAAGGAGTCAATGAAGGTGTTGATATTGGGCATGGGCACGGGAACCTTTGCGACTCAATGTGAAAATTATTTTACAAATCTGAGCATTGAAGGAGTGGAAATCGATGGAGATATTACCAGACTTGCAGTAGAGTATTTTCATCTGCCCGAGGATATACCGGTGTATACCTATGACGGAAGAGCATACTTGAATGCGGTAGAGGAAAAATATGATGTAATAATGGTTGATGCTTATCAGGATATCACGATTCCCTTTCAGATGTCCTCAACAGAGTTTTTTACACTTGTCAGTGAGCATCTGACTGACGACGGGATTATGGTGGTAAACATGAATATGAGGGGAGAGACAGAGGGCAATATAAACCAATATCTTGCCGACACAATTTCCGCCGTATTTACTGAGGTTTACACGGTTGATGTTGCAGGCTCGACAAACCGCGAGCTTTTTGCTTCTGATTCTCCGGATATGTTGAAGGTGTTCGCCGAAAATGTTTCTCTGGAGGAGAATGAAAAGCTGGCAGCAATGATGCAGAGAGTGGAGGCCGGAATGTCAGAATATACAGCGGGCGAATACATTATGACAGACGACAAAGCCCCAGTTGAGCTTCTGGGAATGCAGATTATTGACGGACTGATTGCCGAAGAGGTGGACTATTATAAGGAAATATACAGAGAAAAGGGAATAAGCGGTCTGTTGAATTCTGTTTTGTAGCTTGAGATTGCTTTAGCAGAGTTTTGCCATTATTTTTATTATATAGAGACAAAGGAGGTGCAGTATGAAGCCAATTATAGGAGTGCTGCCGTTGGTGGATGCTGCCGGGATATATGAAAGGAATAGAGGAGGCTGGAGAAGTTTGTTGCTGAGGCTTTATTATAGATAAAGCCTCAGCAACAAAGCTGATTAATTATACCTTTTCAAGCTCATATTCTCTTGAGCCATAGCCCAGAGCGGCCGCAGCCTCAATGGTATGCACTCCGTTGCGGGACTCGACTCTTTCCAGAAAATGCGCTTTGCCGCTGTCATCACATGCGTATATGATGTCAAGGCATGCCTGGTCTATTGCAATGGGGTCGAGAGAGGCGAGTATGCCCATATCGTCAAGACATGGGTCCTCTGCCACGGCACAGCAGTCACAGTCTACCGACATATTCTTCATAACATTTATATATACAATATTTCCCTTAAAATAATCTATAACCGCTGAGGCTGCGTCAGCCATGGACTCAAGAAAGGAATCATGGTCTGAGCTCCATATTTCGGCCGGATTTCCGGCGCCGTGTATAACTGCCTTTCCATAGGAGGATGCGACACCTATTGAAAGCTGCTTCAGCGCACCGCCGTAGCCCCCCATTGGATGTCCCTTGAAGTGGGAAAGCACAAGCATAGAGTCATATTTTGCAAGATTTTTGCCGACATAATCTGTTTTTATTCTCTTTCCCCTGGAAATTGGAAGCTCAAGGTCCGGCCCTTCAGCGTCCAGCAGGTCAACGGTGAAATATTTATTCCAGCCATGCCTTTCTATAGTTTTTAAATGTTTTTCCGTTGTGTTTCTTTCACCTTCGTATGCGGTATTGCATTCGACAACAGTTCCGTGTACATAATCAATCATTGGCTTTAAAAATTCGGGTCTTAAATAATTCTGATTGCCCTCCTCGCCGGAGTGAAGCTTCACTGCCACATTCCCGGTAAGCTCTTTTCCGACAAGTCTGTACAGCTCTACGAGCCTTTCGGGAGAAATTTCTTTTGAAAAATATACCTTTGAACGCATTAAAAATCTCCTTTCTGTATTTAACTTATATAGAAATATTATAAGATATAAATGGTTTCGGTCAAGTATTTAAGGCGTAAAAAGCTGCACATTTAATTGACAAAGGAATATCTTTTATGTATAATACAGCATAACAAAGAGGTTGTGACTTAGGTCCTGCCTCTTTTTTGCATAATATCGGGGAGGTGTGCGATATGAATTATGATATAGATATAACTGCTTATGCGGAGGCCGGATATGATACAGAACAGCTTGAGGCAATCAGTCAGGCGCTCTCCGGGCAGATTGATATTGATCCGTACCTTGATAAGAGATATCATGGCTCATGCATCAGGGAGATTGCCATTGGATTAAAGAATGGAATAGATGTGTCAATATATGCAGATACGGAATATACATGGAGACAAATGCGTGAAATACGTCTGGGATTGGAGAAAAGAGTGGACGTAAAGCAGTATTTAAGTCCTTATTACTCAAATTGGCAGATGAGAGAGATTCGCCTCGGACTTGAGGCAGGGCTTGAGGTTGACAGCTATAAAAGTCTGATGTATACGGCAAAGGTAATGCACAGAAAGCGTCTTATATTGGAGAATGAGGCATTACTTTCCGGGAATGCGGTCACATGGCAGACGGTAGAGCTGGAACAATGCATACTGTATATAAGCAGCGATGATATGAGCGTACAGCTTGAGATAAAGGAGGAGTGCGGAGAGTTAGATGAGCAGGTTCTAAGGCATATATTGGAAAATAACGGCATAGTGTATGGAATAGATGAAACCGGTCTGCTGGAAGCAGCCTCAAGTGCCGGCTCTACAGGAAGACGCATAAATATTGCGTCAGGAGTAAGAGCTGAGAAGGGCAGGGACGGGTATTATGTGTGGTGCTTTGACAACAGAATCGATGTCATGCCGAAACAAATGCAGGATGGTGCGGCGGATTTTGAAAGCATGAAGTGGTTTGAGACGGTAAACGCAGGCAAAACGCTTGCTGTGTATTATCCTGCTGAGGACGGATTGGATGGAATGTCCGTAAAGGGCGAGAGGATACCTGCTGAGAAGGGCAAAGAGCTTCCGCGCCTTACAGGTAAGGGGTTTGAGACCTCCGGGGACGGATACACATATATAGCCTGCACGGATGGGCATGTGCGTCTCAGAGGCTATAAAATGGAGGTTGAGAAGCTGCTTGTTATTGACGGCAGCGATATTGCGGAGAAAAGGCTTGCTTTTGGAGGAAGCATTTATATTCGGGGAAATGTGGATAATGGTTACTCCATATCTGCTTTGGGGGATATAGTTGTAGATGGCTATGTAAGATGCGCAAGGCTTGAAAGCAGGAAAAACATTCTTGTTCGTAAGGGCATGAATGCGGTCTCGGGTAAGGGAAGCATCAAAGCGGCAGGAAATATTCTGGGCTGTTATTTTGATTCGGCTGAGCTTAAGGCAGGAAAAAATATATATCTTACATCAAGCCTGAATTCAAAGCTTTTTGCGGGAGGAGGCATAATAACCTTTGGCGACAGGGGAGGAATAGTAGGCGGCTGCGCATATGCCGAAAGAGGCTTTTGCATATCAAATGCAGGAAACAATGCCGGAAGCCATACAATTCTGAGGCTCGGATTAAACCCTGAGATAAGAGAGCTTCAGGAGGAGCTTGACAAAAGGCTGCTGCTGGTGAGAGAGGAGATTAATGAGCTTAAAACCGCATACAATGAAATGTGCAGTAAATATATATTGGGCAGTGCTGAAGACGCGGATATGTTTGCAATGCTTGAAAATAAAATATATGCCAGAACGGTTGAGGCAAGAGAGATTACAGAGCAGAAGATGGCGGTCAGACAGCGCGCGAGGAGAGCTATGCAGTCGCAAATCATAATAGACCATACATTATATTCAAATGTAGCTGTTTCATTGAATGACGACAGCTTTTATCCTAAGCAGGTATCACATGCGGCTGTTAAACATAAGAATAACAGATTTTATGTTGAAAAAATATATGCTTAGACGAAGGGGGCTTTTATATGAGAGACAGAATTCTGCTTCTGGATGACAATGTGACCAACAGAGGAATAATATCGGATATTTTGTCTGGCGAATATAGAGTGACTGAGGTTAATGACAGCGATAAGCTTAAGCATTATGCGGAGAACTACAGGAACGAGCTTGCTGCCGTTTTGGTGAATCTGCTTATGTCTCAGGATGATGACTGCGCACTTCTCAAATCCATTCAGGAGCTTGAGTGGCACAATGAGTTTCCTGTTTTGGTAATAATGGGAAACAATTCCGTAACTCTGGAAAAACGATTGTTTGAGTATGGAATATCAGAGTGCATAAGGAGACCCTTTGACGCTAATCTTATCAGGCTGAAAATAAGGAATATGGTGAGCCTGTTTGAATATCAGAATAAGCTTAAGGAGGTAATAGAGCGGCAGAGCGCACGTCTGAAGCTGCAGAATAATATGCTGAGGACGCAGGCTGAGCTGCTTAAAAGAAGAAACGACAATATAATTGCGCTTGTAGGCACGCTTGTGGAGTACAGGGATTTTGAGAGCGGAGAGCATATAAACAGGGTCAAAAAATATACAGAGCTTCTGGCAAATGAGCTTATGATAAAATTTCCGGAGTATGGTCTGACAGAGGAGAAGGTAAATGTAATAGTTGCGGCAAGTCCTCTGCATGATATCGGGAAAATCGTAATACCTAATCAGATATTGCAAAAACCGGGAAAGCTTACGCCGGAGGAATATGAGTACATGAAATCACATACGCTTAGCGGCTGCGAAATACTTGAAAATCTCAACGATTTGTGGAGTGATGAATATAAAAGGGTCAGCATGGAGATTTGTCATTATCACCATGAGAGATATGACGGAAAGGGCTATCCTGAAGGCTTGTCCGGTGAACAGATACCAATTTCGGCCCAGATAGTCTCTGTTTCGGATGTGTATGATGCTCTGGTGCATGAAAGAGTTTACAAGGCTGCAATCCCAAAGGATAAGGCATACGAAATGATTGTAAACGGTGAATGCGGAGTTTTTTCACCGCATATGCTTGAATGTCTGCGTGGCTGCCGGGAAAAAATGGAAAGTGTAGCCTGACGAGGACCGTCCGGGAAATAAATTCTTCTTAAAAGTTTATAAAATATTATAGTTATTTAATTGTTTTATTTTAGAAATGGGCTGATAATAATATCAGTCCATTTTTAACAGCTTATGCGCATCAGGCAGCGCGGAAACGAGGAATAATGTGAATAATCTAAGATATAAATTTCAGCAGTTTATGACGGGCAGATATGGCACAGACAGATTTAATCAGTTTTTAATGCTTTTGGAAATTTTTTTCCTGATATTGTCAATGCTTGGACTTCGTCCGGTATTCTGGATAGCGATAGTGCTTATGATATATATCTATTTCAGAATGTTTTCAAGAAATATAGCAAAGCGTGCAGCAGAGAACCAAAAATATCTGAACATTGAATGGAAGCTCAGAAGCCGTCTGGCACAGATGAAGTCCCGCCGCGCCCAGAGAAAGCAGTACCACATTTATAAATGTCCGGAATGCGGACAAAAGCTCCGTATTCCCAGAGGCAGGGGAAAAATTGTGATTACCTGTAGGAAATGCGGTCATGAGTTTACAAAAAAGAGTTGACCCTCTATCTGCCGCGGGGATATAATTAGCGCATAATAAAACAGACAGTCCCGTCAGGGGCATAAAAGAGGTGCGCTTTGTGACTTTAAGGGATTTGGAAATAGGGGAAACAGCGATAATTGATGCCGTCGGAGGAGAGGGAGCTCTCAGGCAGCATTTTCTTGATATGGGTGTGATTCCCGGTGCGGAGGTCAGTCTTGAAAAATATGCGCCTATGGGAGACCCGATGGAGCTTAAGCTTCACGGCTATGAGCTGACTCTGAGACTTGCGGATGCCGGAAATATAGACATACATAAAATTAATAAGGACTCCCGCAGTGGAGAAGCGCCGCAGGAGAGCATGAATAAGACGGAGCGCCGCAGGAATATGGAGCATCCTGGTATCGGTGAGGGCGGAAGATACCATGTAAAGGCTGACGAAAATCCGCTGCCTGATGGAGAGCTGCTTACCTTTGCGCTTGCGGGTAACCAGAATTGCGGCAAGACCACCTTGTTTAACCAGCTTACCGGCGCAAATCAGCATGTTGGGAATTTCCCGGGGGTGACGGTAGACAGAAAGAGCGGCTCCATAAAGGGGAGAGAGGACACTCTGGTGACTGACCTGCCCGGCATTTACTCTCTTTCGCCATATACCAGCGAGGAAATTGTATCAAGACAGTTTATTTTGAACGATAAGCCCAGGGGAATAATAAATATAGTTGACGCGACCAATATTGAGCGCAATCTATATCTTACCATGCAGCTTATGGAGCTTGATGTGCCTATGGTGCTCGCGCTTAACATGATGGATGAGGTGCGGGGAAACGGCGGCTCTATAAATATAAATGAGATGGAGGGCACATTGGGAATTCCGGTGGTGCCTGTTTCCGCGGCAAAAAATGAAGGTATAGATGAGCTTGTAAGTCATGCCATACATGTTGCGAAATATCAGGAGTCTCCCGGCAGACTTGATTTCTGTGATGAGAACGATAACGCGGGAGCGGTGCACCGATGTCTGCATGGAATCATGCAGCTTATACAGAAGCAGGCAAAAAATGCTGACATACCGATAAGATTTGCTGCGACGAAGCTGGTAGAGGGTGATGAAAGGATAATAAAAGCCCTTGCTCTTACCCGGGATGAAAAAGAAACAGCAGAACGTATCATCTGCCGTATGGAGGAGGAAAGAGGTCTGGACAGGGCTGCCGCAATAGCGGATATGAGATATACCTTTATAAGCAGGGTGGTTGAACGGTGTGTGGTGAAGCCCTCAGAGAGCAGGGAAAGGGAGAGAAGCCGCAGGATAGATAAATTACTCACTGGGAAATATACCGCAATACCTTCATTTGTTGGAATAATGGCTTTGGTTTTCTGGCTTACCTTCAATGTAATCGGCGCATGGCTGCAGGAGATTATGGAGCTGCTTATTGAAAAGGTGACTGTTGCCTTTGATGAGCTGCTCACTGCGGCGCAGGTAAACGGGGTGCTGCACTCACTTGTTATAGACGGTATTTTTAACGGCGTGGGAAGCGTTGTAAGCTTTCTGCCGATAATAGTGACTTTATTTTTCTTTCTTTCACTGCTGGAGGACACGGGTTATATGGCAAGAGTGGCATTTGTGATGGATAAGCTGCTCAGGAGGATAGGTCTGTCCGGCAGGAGCATAGTACCTATGCTTATTGGTTTTGGCTGTTCGGTGCCGGGGGTGATGGCAAGCAGGACGCTTCCATCTCAGAGGGACAGAAGAATGACCATTATGATGATACCCTTTATGAGCTGTACTGCCAAGCTGCCTATATACGGATTCTTTGCCGCTGCCTTTTTCCCGGGGCGCGGGGCTTACATTATGATATCGCTGTACATAATAGGAATTCTCGTGGGCGTGATGACCGCTATGGTGTCTAAGACGTATTTGTTTAAGGGTGAGGCAGTGCCGTTTGTCATGGAGCTTCCGAATTACCGTATGCCTGGCATTAAAAATGTGGTACGGCTTCTTTGGGATAAAGCGAAGGACTTTCTGCAGAGAGCTTTCTCTGTTATATTTATTGCAACCATTGTCATATGGTTTTTACAGACCTTTGATATGCAGCTCAATATAGTGACGGATTCAAAGGACAGTATACTTGCGGTCATTGCGGGGGCTGTGGCGCCTGTTTTTTCACCTCTGGGCTTTGGGGACTGGAGAATATCTACCGCTCTTATCACGGGATTTATGGCAAAGGAGAGCGTTGTATCTACACTTTCAATTCTGTTTGGTGATACAGCGAGCCTGACCTCGGCGATTTCTCCGATTGCAGCTGCATCACTTATGGTGTTCTGTCTGCTGTATACTCCCTGCGTTGCGGCGGTGGCTTCGGTAAAGCGTGAATTGGGCTCGGGATGGGCAGTAATGATGGTGATATTTCAATGTGTCATTGCATGGTTATGCGCACTGCTTGTGCGAATTGTCGGGATAATAATGTATTAAAGCCTTTAACCTTAACAGCTGCAATAAATCTGCCTGCAAAAATATAAAGCAAATTGTATTTTTATGATTAATATATTAAAATAAATATATATTGAGGAATTGAAAAAATTGTAAAGGAAACCGGAGAAGAAATGAAGGATAGATTTCTCGGATGGGGCAGCAGAAACAGAAATAATATTTTTTTATATGCCTGTGCGGTTATTCACTTGGTATATCTTGTATTTTTTGCGGTTATACATGTGAATATGCTGGTCGCCCTGAATATATTCAGTGTGACTTTTTATGCGTATATGATATTTTCCCGCAAATCAGCTACGCAGGGTGCGATGGTAGCATGTTATTTTGAGGTGCTTTTTTTTACAGCTCTCAGCTCGCTTATAACGCATGGACTCGGTGATTTTATTTTTCTGGATATTTGTATGATAACCATCATATTTTATCTGGCGCCGGATTTTAAGGTGCCGAGAATAATTTTGCAGCTAATCGGCCTGCTGGCCGCTTTTTTCTCACTTATAATAGGACGGGTTTCCAATGTAATATTTGAGGCCTCTTTTCAGGGAGTCAGCCGGTATGAAACGCTTATATGCTGTACGAATTTGTTTATATCGGTAGTAACTACGGTGTTTGTCTCGTATCTGTATACATATGAGCTCAGGAAGGCTCAGATTGAGGCGGATTTTAATGTTAACCATGATTATCTGACGGGTCTTTTCAACAGAAGATTTTTTCACGATTACATGATGAAGGATGGAAATGTAAAGCCGGATTATGTAATAGTTATGGGTGATATTGACAATTTTAAAGGTGTCAATGACTTTTATGGGCATGATGTGGGCGACGAGGTGCTTGTGAGAGTATCGGAGTGCCTTAAAAAGTATGTTTCAGACAGTGACATGGCGGTACGCTGGGGCGGAGAGGAGTTTGTGCTGTTTTTTAACGGCGTATCAAAGGAGAAGGTAATTGAGATAATGGAGGATGCCCGTGATGAGCTTCATGGCATCAGGATTCCGACAAGGCGCCGTGAACTGTCGGTTACGATGACCTTTGGCATAGCGGCAGCCAGAAGGTTTTATACATATGAGGATATTATAAAGCTGGCTGATTTGCGGCTTTATTACGGAAAGAGAAACGGAAAGGACTGTATTATAAGCACGGATGTTAAATAAATGAGATTCAGGAGGGAGGGCAGAGAATGAGAACATATAATTATCAATATGAGAATGATGATGTTTTATTGGGTTGTTTAAAGGGTATTTCGGTGCAGGAGTCGGAAAGCGTTCTTGTAAGAATCCACAGCGCAATTCATTCAGCCAAAGAGGTGACAGAGCTTTCCGGGCGTATTAAGGCTTGTTTGCCTTCGGCGCATATCACAGGCTGCAGTGCAATGCAGATTATAAGCGAGGGCAGGCTTATTCCGGATTCATGTCTTATCTCTGTTACTGTGTTTGAAAAATCGGAGATACTAACCGGAAAAATTTCATGCCTTGACGAAAATGGTGAGTGGAAAGGGGGCGCTGTGCTCGGAAATGAGCTTTTAAACAGTCTTAACTCCCGCGGTAATGGCTTTATGCTTATATTTTTTCCGCTTGCCTACAGTAAGATAGAGGAATTCACAGAGACTGTAAACAGGGCTCCTTTTTCAGTAAAGATGCTTGGAGGAGCCGCATATTATGAGGACAAAGGCGGCAATGCCAGGCCGGACCTTGCATATGTGATTGCTGACGGCACTGCGGCTTATTCAGATGCAGCTTATGCATATATTACCTCGCCTGATTTATATATATATGGAGATTATGTATGCGGAGTTGAGGCAGTAGGCAGCAAAAGCAGGATAAAGAGCAAGGGCTGTCTTATTGAAGAAATTGACGGTATCAGCGGCGCGGAATGGTACAGCAGTATGCTTGGAGCCGGGGATGGGCTTAAAAACGACCCGTCGCTGTCGCATGTATTTCCGCTGGTAAAGCGTGACGGCAAGGGGATTGCATACTATGTGGATTATGTACCCGTAGAGAAAAGCGATGGCAGCGGTGCGGAATATCAGCTCAGAAGCTTCGGAGAGCTTGAGAACGGAAGCATAGTTTCGTTGGGATATTTCAACCCTCAGAATATATTCGATTATGTTAGTGAAATGATAAGAAATGTGCGTAAAAGACCGGCAGAGTCCGTGTTTGCATACGACTGTCAATCGAGAATGAGACTTCTGCATAACTGTGCGAGCTGGGAAATTGCAAATTTTAACACTACAAACATAAGCGGAGCACTGCTTTCGGGGGAAATTTCCTATGGAAACAGGGGGAATCTTTATGCCAATTACACCTTTGTGGTTGCGGCGCTCTCAGAGCATGAGGATTCACATTTTATTTTAGAGATTCCCGATGTGACAAGCGTACATGACCTTCAGGAGAATAATGTACAGCTTATAAATTATCTTCTGGTAAATTCAAACAGGCATTTAAGCAACGAGCTGCAGCAACAGCAGGAGAGAATTCAGGATGCGGTATTTTATAACGCTTCGGTAGGAGTGGACAATCAGTTAAAGTATCTTTTTGACAAGGACCGCGACGGACTCAACAAGACGGCGATTTTTGTCCTAAGCAATGAAAAAATGCTCAGGCTTTTTTCGGGAGTGACGGAGACGTATCTGTTTATAAAGGATTGCTATGAAAAGGTTCGCAGGCGCTTCAGCACTGAGGGACTGTATTTTTACTGCTATAATGACACCTCGCTGTTTATTGCAGCAAACGATGTGATTTCTGATGAGGCTTTTGAGAAGCTTGTCGATGAAATCCATAGCTATGTTAACGATTTTATTTATGATGATATAAAGCTTTCGTATATTACAGTATTGCTGCTTGGCCCGGAGAATTCAATGCAGAATCTGGAGACTGCTATTCATTATGCGAAAAGTCACAAGCTGTCTAAGGTCAGCTTTGATGAGATTAATGACGACCTTAAAAGCGAGCAGGAGGATATCCATGTGTTGTGGGTTATCAGAGAGGCTTTGCTGCATAGAAGGGTAGTGCCGTTCTTTCAGGAGATTCATAATAATGCAGGTGGGGACAGACGGATGTTTGAATCCCTTATGCGCATAATGGATGAGGACGGAAAGCTTTATTTTCCTGACAGGGTTCTGCCAATAGCAAAGGAGTTTGAGCTGTACGAGAGCTTGTCTGAGCTTATGGTTAAAACCGTTATAGAGATGTTCATGGAAAAAAATGCCTGCGTTACAATTAATCTCAATGTTCAGGATATTTATAACCGCAATATGCTGCGTATGATATTTAATTATATGCAGGAGGCGCCTCATCCTGAAAATTTTGTATTTGAAATTGTTGAGAGCGAGGAGATTGGCGACTATGAATATATTAAGAGCTTTGCTGACTGCATACATGAATATGGTGCAAAAATCGCGATAGATGATTTTGGAAGCGGATTTTCAAACATTCTTCATGTACTTAAATTGGGAGCCGATTTTATAAAGG
>JAJQGF010000181.1 GCA_021200695.1 Lachnospiraceae bacterium | reverse complement strand
TCTGACGACGAGGTGGCATTTATGCTGCCGGAGGCTGCTGAACCTGATATTATGCCCGAAAATATCCCGCTGGATATACTTTATGAGGATGATGACGTTATAGTTGTCAACAAGCCTAAGGGAATGGTGGTGCATCCTGCAGCAGGACATTACAGCGGAACTCTTGTCAATGCGCTTATGTATCATTGCGGGGACAGTCTTTCGGGGATAAACGGCTGTATGCGGCCTGGAATTGTACATAGGATTGACATGGATACGACCGGCTCTGTTATAGTATGCAAAAATGATAATGCCCACAGATGCATAGCAGAGCAGCTAAAGGAGCACAGCGTGAACAGAAGATATCATGCTATATGCTGCGGCGTCCTTAAAGAAGACGAATATGTTATTGATAAGACAATTGGAAGACATCCTACAGACAGAAAGAAGATGGCCGCCGATGTAAGAAATGGAAAAAGTGCTGTAACGCATGTGAAGGTTCTTAAGCGCTTTGACAAGTATACTTATATTGAATGCACACTTGAGACAGGCAGGACACATCAGATAAGGGGTCATATGGCAAGCATCGGCCATCCGCTGCTTGGAGATGAGGTATATGGCAATATAAAAAGTCCCTTCAGGCTTGAAGGGCAGACTCTTCATGCAAAGCTTCTCGGCTTTATTCATCCCTCTACAGGAAAATATATTGAGCTTGACGCACCTTTGCCGCAATATTTTGTCCATTTATTAGAAATTCTTGAGTGAAATTAATCATTTTATTGATTTATTTTATCCTGATATTAAAATTTACTTGTATTTTTCTTAAATTATTATAAAATGATATTCAGCTTTATTTTGTAGATTTTTGTGGGATTTTGTAGAAAAGACATATATTTGTTGTAACAGTTTTACCAAAACGAGAGATTTTAATATGAATACAATGGAATACTTAGACCACTTATTGCTAAAATATTCCAACACCTTTGACATATACATGCCCTATGTGATAAAGGGGAGAGAATATCCGGCATATGGACATTATTTTTCACATGTAGAGCGGTATGTGCTGATGAGGAAGGCAAATATGTGGTCCACACATACCTATGAGCATATTCTTTTTATGGATGTACCCGAATGTACCACTGAGGTTATCGACGAGGCGCAGGATATTATAGAAAATTATATGGAGCCGCAGCTTGTAAGAAGGGGCGGAGACACTCCTGAGGAAAATCACATGTCAAGCTATATGAATGTGATTATTATTGCCGGGAAGGCTTTGACGGGAGACGCTGCAGGGCGGATAAAAAAATATAAATTTGAAAAGGGCTATAATTTTAATTTGCGTGGATTTTCGAGAGGAAATATAGCATGTGTGTCCATTGAGGATAAAAAATTTGTAAGCAACCGCTATCTTAAAGACAAAAGAAAGCTTTATGAACAGGTATTTACCGATATGGAGAAGGGCAGACCCGGTTTTAAGGAGGTCTGTGAAAGGACAGGCTCTGCTCCCTTTAAACAGGGTGAGGAGGATATGGGTGTGGAATTTAAGCGCCGCCGCTGAAAGGGCTTATATACGGACAAAGGTCCGTTTTATATAAGAAATGCTCAACACAAAAGAAATATCAAATAGGAGGGAAAATTGTTGTGAGTGCATTAGTATTAATTATTTTGGCAATAGTAATATTCGTTGTTGCTTATCTTACATACGGACGTTACCTTGCAAAGACATGGGGAATCGACCCTGCAAGAAAGACACCTGCCTACGAGCTTGAGGATGGTGTTGATTATGTTCCTGCAAAGACTCCTGTACTTATGGGACATCACTTTTCGTCCATAGCCGGAGCCGGTCCGATTAACGGACCTATTCAGGCGGCTCTTTTCGGATGGCTGCCCTGCTTCCTCTGGATTGTGGTTGGAGGTATTTTCTTCGGAGCAGTTCAGGACTTTGGTGCATTATTTGTATCAATCCGTCACAAGGGAAAATCTCTCGGAGAGGTTATCGAGGAGAACATCGGCAAGAGGACACGTATTCTTTTCACTGTTTTTGCATGGCTGGTGCTGCTGCTTGTAATTGCAGCCTTCGGTGACATTGTTGCAAACAGCTTTGTAGGCGCAAGTTATGGCGGAAGCGCAAGCAATGGCTCTGTTGCAACCGCATCCTTGCTGTTTATACCGTTGGCAATCCTTTTTGGCTTCCTTGTATACAGGAAGAATGCGCCCATGCTTATCGCGACCGTGCTTGGTGTAGTTCTTCTTGCGGCATGTGTAGCAGTAGGACTTATTTTTCCGCTTAATTTTTCAAAAAATGTCTGGATAGGCTTTGTATTTGTTTACATAATAATTGCATCCGTTACACCTGTATGGATTCTGCTTCAGCCCAGAGATTACCTCAGCTCGTTTTTGCTTTATTTTATGATGGCAGCTGCAGTTATAGGTATCATTGGCGCGACTATTGTAAATCCGGAATCAACCACATTCCAGACACCTGCATTTGTTGGCTTCCACGTGGGAAGCAGCTATCTGTTCCCGACACTGTTTATCACCATTGCCTGCGGCGCTATTTCAGGCTTCCATTCACTTATTGCATCAGGCACAACCTCCAAGCAGCTTTCAAGCGAGAAGGATGCCCAGATGATAGGCTATGGTTCAATGCTTATCGAATGTGTATTGGCAGTTATTTCACTTATTGCCATTGGCACACTCTCGGTTGACGGTACTCAGGCTGCAGTTCAGGAGTCATTAGGCTTAAGCTCTATTTCTCCTACAGTCATTTTCGGAACCGCGATTGCAAGCTTTTTTGAAACAATAGGCTTTGGAGCTGCTGCCGTAAATGCTACCAAAACCATTATTATGCTTGCTGTAAGCTGCTTTTGTCTTACATCTCTTGATACCGGAACAAGACTTGGACGTTTCTTATTTCAGGAGCTTTTTGCAGGTACCAATGTCGGAAAGAAGTTAAAGCTTGACAATATGTATGTTGCAACCGTAATTACTGCTTTCTTTGGATTTGTACTCTGCCTTGCCGGCTACTCAAAGGTATGGCCGCTGTTTGGCGCTGCAAACCAGCTCGTTGCCGTTCCTGCATTCCTTGCTCTTGCGGCATACTTAAAGAAGATAGGCAGAAACAATAAGATGCTTTACATACCTATTGTGTTTATGGCATGTGCTACCATAAGCTCTCTGATTATCACCTTCAAAAACAATATTGTTGCCATTGCCGGTGGCGCTACCGGAACAGCACTCTTTACCGATGTGCTTCAGGACGTAATTATTGTTCCGCTGGTGGTGCTTGCTGTTATCCTTATTGTGGACGGCGCAAAGGTTTTGTTTGGAAAGAAAGCCGCATAGCAGCATTA
>JAJQGF010000001.1 GCA_021200695.1 Lachnospiraceae bacterium | reverse complement strand
ATAATATACGGAGGCAAAGGATTTTGTATGCTTATACAAAACGGAGATAAATAAATGGACAGGGAAATTAAAAAGGAAATACATCTGCAGAGGGTTTTGCCCGCCGAAATAGAGAAGCGCAGCTTTGAGATTATAACGGAGGAGCTTGGAGACAGACAGCTTGACCCTATAAAGGCGCCGATTATCAAAAGAGTAATACATACCACTGCGGATTTTGACTATGCGGACAGCTTATGCTTCTCGGAGAATGCGGTTGAACGTCTTAAAAGCGCTATATGCGGCGGCGCATGCATCGTGACCGATACCCAGATGGCAAGAGCAGGTATAAACAAGAGAGAGCTGGCAAAGCATGGAGGAGAGGTATTCTGCTTTATGAGCGATGATGATGTTGCGGAGGCAGCAAGAAGGGAGCGGACTACCCGTGCCGTGGCGAGCATGAATAAGGCGGCGGCTCTTGACAGAAGGCTTATTTTCGCGATCGGAAATGCACCGACGGCACTTGCAAGACTGTACGAGCTGATTGAGGAGGGTGTGTGCGCGCCAGAGGGAATTATAGGAGTGCCGGTAGGCTTTGTGAATGTGATTGAGGCAAAGGAGCTGATACTTGCGTCTGATGTACCCTATATAGTTGCAAGGGGCAGAAAAGGCGGGAGTAATGTGGCGGCGGCAATATGCAATGCGCTACTGTATGCTTGTTAATTGTTTGAAGAAGCTTATGAAATAAAATTTCGGCTTTATTGAAATATAGGCTACTGCAATCCCACTGGCTTTAGACGGTGGGTTAAGGTAGCCAGAAGTAGAATTTTATGTTATGCTATTTGTATGAGTACATGGAAATCAAAAAACAGACACAAATATTTATTGCAGTATCATATTATTTTGTATGCAAATACAGGAAAAAATTACTCGTATCAGGTCACATATCCGAAGATATAAAGCAGTTATCATACGAGATATGTCAAAAACATCATGTAATTATTAAATACATGGAGACAGATAAAGACCATATTCATTACATGATAGAAACAGAACCGACAATGTCAGTCAGTAAAATTGTAAATTTGATGAAAAGTTACACAACATACCATATATGGGAGCGTTATCCGTCTGTACACAAAGAAAAGTACAGTAATAATTATTACAAAGTAAAGAAGCGTATCGCATTGTGCCATGAGAGGATAGCGAATATCAGAAAAAATAATCTGCACCAAATATCTCATAAACTTATTAGCGAAAACCAAGTGATAGTTTCAGAGAATTTGCAGATTAAAAATATGGTAAAAAAACCAAATTTGGCAAAGAGTATATCTGATGCATCATGGTATGAGCTGACAAGGCAACTGGAATATAAAGCTGCATGGAATGAGAGAAAATACATAAAAATAAACACATTTTATGCAAGCAGTCAACTATGCTCATGCTGTGGTTATCAGAATAAAGGAACAAAGGATTTATCTGTCAGAAGATGGATATGTCCTAAATGCAGTACAGAGCATGATAGAGATGTAAATGCCGCTAGAAATATATTGGCAGAGGGATTAAGACAAATAGCATAGTCAAGAATAAATAGGGCAGGAACTGCCCGAATTAACGCCTGTGGAGATAGTAGGTTACGAGGTCGATGAAACAGGAAGCCCATTGGCTTTAGACAATGGGTAGTTCACAATCTGATATATTAATAATCGCGGGAGCGAAATTGTTATTTTGCAGATAATTGGTATATAAGAAGGGAGCTTTGATAATGGAGTTAGAACAGTTAAGAAATGATATGGTCGCAGCAATGAAGGCGAGGGATAAAGACAGGAAGGATGCAATTTCATCATTGGTTTCAGCGGTAAAGAAGGCTGCAATTGATGGGGGTTGCCGTGATAATGTGCCATCTGAGCTTGTGGACAGAGTAATCCTGAAGGAGCTTAAAACCGTAAAGGAGCAGCTTGATGCCTGTCCGGAGGCCAGAGCTGACCTTTTAGCGGAGTATCAAAGGAGATATGACGTTATTGCGGAGTATGCGCCGAAGCTTATGTCAGCGGATGAGATAAAAGCCTATATTGAAGAGCATTTTGCGGAGGTGGCTGCTGAAAAGAATAAAGGTAAGATAATGAAGGCGGTCATGGGTGAACTGAAGGGTAAGGCAGATGGAGGAATTATCAGCGAGGTCGTTGCAGAAATTTGTAAATAATGCTACCGTTGAATATTTTAAGGATATTCCACAGACCTGCAGACTTACAGATAACTGTACGTCTGTAGCTTTTATTGAAGAGCTGTGCAGAAAGTACCATTATCCGGATGCGGAAAAGGCTGCGCTTAGGGAGGTAGCTCTTAATATGAAGAAGAGCATACTGAGTGAGGCAGCTTTATCTTATGCTATGACAAATTTGGATGGGAATATTCCTGCGGCTTGCGTAGTGATTACTCTCGGAGAGGGAATAGACCGCATCCAGGAGGAATATATGGCGGCATTCATGCTGAGTGAATGCTATATGGCGGAGGTGATTGCCGGTGAACTGCTTTTAAGGAGTTATCCTGTCTGTAATGAGAGGCTGGGCAGGCTGTCAGGGATGAAGGTTGCACGGTATTTATTTCCGGGAAGCACACCGCGGCATGATGTAAGTGAACTGCCGGATATGCTTGCGGGTTCAGGGCTGAGGGTGAAATGTAATGAGGCTTTTTGCATTCTTCCCATGAAAAGCGTTGCATTTTATGCAATTCTGACGGCCGATGAGAATACGGTATGCGAAGGTATCTGCGTGGGATGCGGCAGGACTGACTGCCCTAATCGGGTTGGGGAGGACGGTCGGCTCGACAGGGTTTCTGATTTTGTGGGCGCAGCGTTTAATTACGGTTATGCAAGGATTTTCGGGAGGAAATATATATGATACAGCTTTATACCGGCAATGGAAAGGGAAAGACTACAGCGGCGGTAGGACAGGCGCTGCGGGCGGCTGGAGACGGCTATAGGGTCATATTTTCACAGTTTATGAAGGGAAATGCATCGGGTGAGCTGGTTTCCCTTGAAAATATTCCCAATGTCGATATACTGAGAAGCAGTAAAAGCTTTGGCTTTTATTCAACGCTTGGCGATGAGGAAAAGCGCAGTCTCCGGATTGTACATGATGAGATTCTGGGAAAGCTTATCACCTATGCAGAAAGCGGCTCTGTGTTTATGATTGTAATGGATGAGATTACTTATCCCGTAAAATGGGGGCTTATTGATACAGACAGCCTAAAGCGGCTGCTTGAGCTTGCGGGAGGCAGGGAAGATAATACTCCCGAGCTTATACTTACAGGACGTGACGCGGCGGATTTTATCGTAGACGCCGCTGACTATATTACAG
>JAJQGF010000292.1 GCA_021200695.1 Lachnospiraceae bacterium | reverse complement strand
CTTGAGGTAAGCAGCCTTATTCTGTTTAAGGAGCAGAGCCACCCTGGAAGATGCATTGTGGCCTACAAGGACCATGTAAGTGAAATTGTTGATATTTCTGACGAGGAGAGGGATGCATTCTTCAGAGATGTAAATCATGCGGCAAAGGCTATTCATGCGGCATTTCATCCTGACAAGCTTAATTACGGCGCATACGGTGACACGGGATGCCATCTGCACATGCATCTGTGCCCGAAGTATAAGGATGCAGATGAGTGGGGAGGAACATTTCAAATGAATCCGGGAAAGGTTTTCTTAACTGATGCCGAGTACAGTGAAATGATTGAAAAAATAAAGGCAGAGCTTTAATTTAATAAGAATATGTATTATAAGGCTTTCCATGCTGCAACAGTACGGAGGGCTTTTTTGGCTTCAATGGTAACTAAAAGCCTCCCGCCGCATAGGATAGAGCATCGAGAAAATTAACAGGGAGGATTTATGAAAAAGAAAACAATTAAAAAAACCGGTGCTATTGCTCTTGTGTTACTGAGCCTTGCGCTGTCTGTCATTGGCTGCGGGAGAAAGGAAAGCGAGGGTAAAACTAAGGTTGTACTCACTGAGGTGGCACATTCGATTTTTTATGCGCCCATGTATGTAGCAATAGAGGAAGGGTATTTTGACGAAGAGGGAATAGAGCTTGAGCTTGTAAATGGCTTTGGTGCAGATAAGGTAATGACGGCCGTGCTCTCCGGAGATACCGATATTGGATTTATGGGAAGTGAGTCATCCATTTACACCTATGTGGGGGGAACCCAGGACTATGTGGTAAATTTTGCACAGCTGACACAACGTGCAGGGAATTTTCTGGTAGCAAGGGAATCTATAGAGGATTTCAGCTGGGATATGCTCAGGGGCAAGGAGGTGCTTGGCGGAAGAGCCGGCGGTATGCCTGAAATGGTATTTGAATATATTCTTGAGAAAAACGGAATAGACCCGGAAAATGATTTATCAATAGACCAAAGCATTGACTTTGGCTCTACCGCTGCGGCATTTTCCGGGGGACAGGGCGAATTTACCGTTGAATTTGAACCACATGCAACACTTCTTGAGCAAAAGGGTGACGGATATGTGGTTGCCTCGCTCGGAGAGGATTCAGGATATGTACCATACACCGCTTTCTCTGCGAAAAAAAGCTATATAGAGGAAAATCCGGAGATAATTCAGGCATTTACCAATGCCCTTCAGAAAGGAATGAATTATGTAAACTCTCATACGCCTGAGGAGATTGCAGAGGTGATTGCACCACAGTTCGAGGAGACGGATATTGACACAATAACTGCAATAGTCGAAAGATATTATGAGCAGGATACGTGGAAGGAGAATCTTATATTTGAGGAGGATGCCTTTGAACTGCTGGAAAATATACTAAAGGATTCGGGAGTGCTTGAGAGCAATGTTCCATATGATGAGCTTGTGACGACAGATTTTGCCGGGAAGGCTGCCGAAGCAGTGAAATGAGCGGAACAATAATAGTTTGAATTTTTAATAAATTAAACATTACAATATGAAAATATCTTCATCCCTAATGAATACAGGGGACTGAGGATATTTTCATATTGTGCACAAGTGATTTTTATAATTCTTTATTTATGTGTTCTAAGCCGCACTTATTCGTGCTTGAAAGGGCGGACTACACATATAAAAATACAGTTATTTAGCAAGCCGGACAATCCCCTCGCCTCCCCATGATTTGTAGTGTAGCGGTCTCCCTGTTACATTATTGGAGATACTAAATTTTATTTATTTCTGATTCAAGACAGAGTGACATTGAACATGAATATTCAGGTAATTATTTATTTATGGAAAATTATAAATCTGAGCAAGGTTATACTGTAGACATTTGACGAATTGAAAAACATAATTAATTCATTTAATTAAAGCAGATATAGCTTTGATAATACTTGCTGAATATAATATTTATAAAAAGCAGTTGAGACAAAAAATAAAGTTTGATAAAATATATATTAATCTGAAAATATTTAGTGATGCAAAGGAAGTGCGTTGGTATGAGCATTTATGATACGTTAAATAAAGAGCAGAAGGCTGCTGTGTCTTCAACGGAGGGTCCGCTGCTTATACTTGCAGGCGCAGGCTCAGGCAAGACAAGGACGCTTACTCACCGGATTGCCTATCTTATTGATGAAATCGGGGTTAATGCGTGGAATATTCTGGCGATAACGTTTACCAATAAGGCGGCAGGAGAAATGCGAGAACGGGTTGACAGGCTGGTGGGATATGGTTCAGACCAGATATGGGTAACCACCTTTCATTCGGCGTGTATGAGAATATTAAGACGGCATATAGACAGACTTGGATTTGACAACGGCTTTACAATTTATGATACAGATGACCAGAAAAATGTGATAAAGGGTATCTGCAAGCGTCTTAATATAGATACAAAAGTATATAAAGAGAGAAGTCTTCTTGGCGCAATATCCTCGGCTAAGGACGAATTAGTGAGCGTACAGGAATATCAGCTTCAGGCTTTGGGTGATTACAATAAACAGGTTATTGCAAATGTTTACAGAGAATATCAAAATACACTCAAAAAGAGCAATGCGCTTGATTTTGACGATATAATAGTAAAGACTGTAGAGCTTTTTAAGAGCTGTCCGGAGATTTTGAATAATTATCAGGATCGTTTCAGGTATATTATGGTTGACGAGTATCAGGATACCAATACAGCCCAGTTTGAGCTGGTGAGGCTTCTTGCGGATAAATACAGAAATCTCTGTGTGGTGGGCGATGATGACCAATCCATATATAAATTCAGGGGAGCCAATATCAGAAATATTCTTGATTTTGAGAGAGTTTATCCTGATGCAAGAGTTATAAAGCTTGAACAGAATTACCGTTCCACTCAGAATATTTTAAACGCGGCAAACGCAATTATACATAATAACTCGGGAAGAAAGGACAAGGCGCTGTGGACAGACAAGGGAAGCGGCGGCAGAATACATTTCAGACAGCTGGAAAACGCATATGAAGAGGCTGAGTTTATCGCAGATGACATAGCGCACAGGGTAAAAAAGGAGGGAGCGGAGTACGGTGAAAATGCGGTGCTTTACCGCACAAATGCCCAGGCAAGACTTCTTGAGGAACGAATGGTTATTGAAGGAATACCATATAATGTTGTTGGCGGAACCAATTTCTATGCGCGGGCTGAGATTAAGGATGTTCTTGCATATCTGAAAACTATTGATAATGGAAGGGATGAGGTCGCTCTCAGACGTATAATAAATGTACCGAAGAGAGGTATTGGCGCTGCAACAGTTGAAAAAATTGCCGATTATGCCATGCCGCATGATATACCGCT
>JAJQGF010000078.1 GCA_021200695.1 Lachnospiraceae bacterium | reverse complement strand
CCCATGTACTTTCCTGCACCCTCTGATACGCCAAGAATAACGGGTGACCTCAACTCCTTTGCCGTAAGAAGGATTGATTTGGTCCACTCAAGGTTGTTGATGTTAAACTGACCTACTGCGTAGTGTCCGGCTTTTGCCTTTTTCAGCATTTCTGTTGCAGATACTAACATTTTAATTACCTCCGTTTAATTATTTTATTTTCTTTTGCTGCATTTTTATCTTAATCGGTTGTGCATGCATATTATAGCATATCCTGTCCAAAAAATAAACTATATCGTTAAAAAATTATCTATTTTGATACCATTATATCAATAGCTCTGCTGCGGTTATTTATTATTACCTTACTGTGTGCACCGCCATATTCTCCATCCAACGTCCATGCCACGTCCTCGTCGCCCTCTATTTCCAATTCAGACGCTGTAAAGCAGTACATTCCGTCAACATCTATATCGCGATTAAGCAGCGCCGCTATAATATTGTTAAGCTCTATAGGGTTTGTCGGCCGTTTTATAAGTGTCACCTCAAACACCCCATCGTCCAGCCTTACATGCTTTCCCGCAATGCGCCTGAATCCGCCTACAGATACGGAATTGGTAACCATTCCGTAAATAAAATCGTTCTCTATCTCTTTACCGTCATATTTTACCTTCATTCTGTATGAGCGGATATTTGAAAGAGACTTCATACCCTCAAGCAGATATGCCATATGTCCGAGAACATTTTTGACCTGCTGGTCCGTTTCATACGATACCTCCGTAAATATGCCAAAGCCAGCTATATACACAAAAATATCATCATTAAATTCACCTACATCACAGGCGAAGCTTTTCCCGTCAACTATTGTATGTGCCGCGTTAAGCATATTTTTAGGCAGGGCAAGGCTTCCCCCGAAATCATTGGTGCTTCCTGCCGGTATGTATCCTATCGGTGTTCTAAAGCCGCTTCGTATCATGCCTGTCACCACTTCATCCAATGTCCCGTCGCCTCCGCTGCACACCACAAGATCATATTCTCTGCTCCTGCCCTGCACTACAGCTACGGCATCTCCCCTCTTAAGCGTAGGGCATACAGTAAGCTCGTATCCTGCCTGCGCAAAAATATCAAGAATATCGGCCAGTTTATTTTTTATCTTTGCCTTGCCGGCCTTGGGATTATATACAAAAAGCAGCTTCTTCCCCATACTCCCTCCTTAAAATCTACCCTTTTAATATATTTTGTCAGAAATGTATACAGAATTATAAAACGGAACCAACATAAAAACACGTCGATTCCGCTTAATATCCGTTATCTGCAGTTAAACCTAAGCATTATTTCCCAAAAATTTCTCAAGACCGCATATTGCCGCGTCTTCATCTTCTCCATCAGCAGTTACCGTAAGCTCCTCGCCCGCCGCAAGTCCAAGGCTCATCATTCCCATAATGCTCTTTGCATTGACCTTTTTGTCACCCGTACAAATGTAAATCCTGCTATCATATTTACTTGCCTCCTGCACAAGCAGAGCCACAGGTCTTGCATCAAGACCATTTTCCAATTTAATCTGGATTGTCTTACTATTCATACTTTCCTCCTGTTTTTAACCTCGCAGTCTATCAGCAAGTTCACTTAATTTCCTGAGCCGATGATTGACGCCCGATTTTCCGACCGGCGGATTCAGGTACCCGCCAAGCTCCTTCAGCGGAGAATCAGGATGCTCCAATCGTATTTCAGCCATCTCCCGTAAATTATCGGACAGTTTTGAAAAACCATAATAATCACGGATATACTCTATATCCTCAACCTGTCTTGTTGCGGCGTTGACGGTCTTAGTTATGTTGGCAGTCTCACAGTTAACCTTACGGTTGATAGAGTTGCGCATCTCCTTGAGAATTCTCATATTCTCAAGCTTCATCAGGGACACATGGGCCTCGCAGATATTCAATATATCCACGATGCTTTCGCCCTCCTTAAGATAGACTACATAATACTTCTTGCGAACTATTATCTTTGCATCTATGCCAAATCCCTGTATCACTCTCTGTAACTGTCTTGCTTTATCTTCATCGGTACATACAAATTCCAGATGATAACTCTTCTGCGGGTCACTGATAGAACCAATGCTTAAAAAAGCTCCTCTCAAAAATGCTCTCTGACAGCAGGAATTCTTTATTAGCAGACTGCTGACAGGCTCACCGGGATTACCCATCTTCTGAAAAAAGTCCTGCAGCTGCTCATCGCTCATTGCGACATCCGTATCTATATTATATGTTTTTTTTAATAATGTAAAGCCTTTTCTGAGAACAGCTTCATTTTCCGTTTGAAAGCCTATAGTATACATTCCGTCTTTATCACAGCCTATCTGCCCACAAAAATGTACCATTGCCGCAAGCTCGGCTATCCTGCAATGCCTGCTCGGACTGATATGCTTTGCCAGCTCATCCTTAACCTCACTTGAAAAAGACATATTTATCCCCTATCTGTTGACTTCTATGTGGTGCGGCTGTCCACATCCCTATGATAAATGTTAATTCCATAATTTCCGCTGTCCCTCATTCTCCTGTACAGCTCGTTAGCCAGAGTGACGCTTCTATGCTTTCCCCCTGTACAGCCTATCGCTATTACCAGACGATATTTCCCCTCCTTTACATAATTAGGTATCAAAAACTGTATCATATCGTTCAGCTTGTCCAGAAAAATTCCCGCCTCATTAAATCCCATGACAAACCTCTGCACCTCCGCGTCATTTCCGGTCTTATGCTTAAGCTCGTCAATATAAAACGGATTTGGAAGGAATCTCACATCAAAAACCAGGTCCGCCTCCGCCGGTATACCATGCTTAAAGCCAAATGACATAACTGTCACCATAAGGCTGTTATACGCCTCGTTCTTTACAAATATCCTGTCAATTTCCTCCTTAAGCTCTCTTGTAAGGAGATTTGATGTGTCAATAACATAATCCGCATTTTTTCTTATGGTTTCAAGAACCTGACGCTCCCTGCGGACACCCTCTCCCACTCTGCCCTCTACGGCGAGTGGATGAATCCTCCTTGTCTCCTTGTAACGCCTGATAAGGGAATCCTCATCCGCATCCATAAATAAAATTTCAAACTTATATCCCTTATCCCTGAGCTCAGCCAGAATTCGGGTAGTCTCCTCAAAGGATTGGTCTGCACGCACATCCAATCCGAGTGCAACCTTCGTAATCTCACTGTTAGGCATACTTATAAGCTCAACAAATTTTTCAATAAGAGATACCGGCAGATTATCCACACAGTAAAACCCTGCATCCTCCAGCATTTTAAGTGCAGTTCTCTTTCCGCCGCCGCTCATTCCCGTAACTATTACAAATCTCATATTTCCTCAACTCCTGCCCTCAGTGCGCCGT
>JAJQGF010000235.1 GCA_021200695.1 Lachnospiraceae bacterium | reverse complement strand
GCATTGCACAGACGGAAGCGCAGAAATCCTCGGATATGTTTGCCAAGTGTCAGTATCTTGATGATGTGATATGTTGTGAACTGTAGATGTAAACATTTCCGGCAAATGCAGTATTTTAGCGGAAATGCACATCTGCAAGTCAGATACAAGTATCTGACTCTTGCGGTATTCGCCAAATTGACATGCAAGCATGTCAGCTTGGCTCATTGCTCGCAGAAAATACAACATATGCGGCTGGCTCATTTGTGGTGAATGGAAACTTGCAGATGTTGTGATAGGGGAAGAAGGTGATAATTCTTTTATTCGTATCTGTAAACAGTTTAGCACAAAGAAAGGCGGTTGTATATGGAAATTACTTATCATTGGGAAGGCGACTATCTGATTCCCGACCTGAAACTTTCGGATACAACGGAATATCATATCGGAAAGTATGGAAGAATGAGACAACGGTTTTTGAAGGAGAATCACGGGGGTATTTATTCGTATATGATTTTATCGGAAACCCTTTGGAAGCATCTTGCGGATATTGATGAAGAATGCAACGAAATGATGGACAGACTTGTGGGGCAGATGGCAAAAAATGAGGGTGTAACCGAACAGCTAAAATCTGATGACTGGCTATGCTGGATTCAGAAGATGAACAGCATCAGGAGCAGGGCGGAAGAAGTGGTACTGCACGATTTGATATATTCCCTTTAGCTTTATTCTGGGTTCAAGTTTTGTAGCATGATGTCAAGACACCAGATCCGCCTTGCCTGCGGCAGTCTTGACATCATCTGCGCCTCATGCTATGAAGTGGTTAAGGGTGAACAAAGTTCCCCCTATGCATTAAAAATGCTAATGTGTGATTTTGAAAAATTCAAAATCGGGGGTTGACAGGACGGAGAAAATGGCTTATTATTAGCAATAAGAAATGGGTTTTCACCGTACATCTTGCTACGGCTTGCTCGTTTCTTTTTTTACTGCCAGTATATCATACAGATATTTTCTGCCATTTTCAGCATGGTTAATCAAAAGACGGGCATGGAAGATATTGTATCTGACAAGCACATTTTCGTCATAGACGGGGAGGGCAAAACGGACATCATACCTATACCAGCCGTATTTTGCATTTTTATTGTGTTTTTCCTTGCGGTTTTCTTCAAAAGCCGGGTTAGATGCTATCTGGATCAGCTCCGGTATTGCGGTAGCGGCATTAGCTTTCGCTTTTGAATTTGCACCCATAAGGCTTTTACGGCTTTCTGATTCCGTATATTCTTCAGGAAGTTCATTTCCGATATAAATACGTTCCGCATTTTCCTCAATCTCGTAATAGTCCCCGACATATCCTTCGAGATACTGCTTTACATCAGCCCAGTCAATCTGACGTTTGCCCTTGAAACGGATATCGTTAATCAGGACCAGCTTTTTACCGTCCGCATCGGTTATGATATTTACATTTCTGTTTTCAATCATCTCTTTTGTTCCCCCTTTTTCTTTTCCCTTGATTTGTAGACATTAAACTGATTCTTGCACTTCCGGCTGCAAAATTCATTCCCCTTTCTGCTTGCGACAAAAGCTTTTTTACAATGCTTGCACATACGCATATCACTGTCCTTATCCGTGAGCATGAAGGAAAAGCACATCTGCACCATGATTAGCAGCGAATGGAAATCCCATACGATAACGGGCGCATCCTTTTCCAGTGCAATCCGGTAAGTCGGGGATATGCCGCCGAAAGCGGAAATGCCCTGACGGTATAAGCTTCGTGTCTGTTCGTCAATCGTATCATAATCCATGTAATAAAGGAAGCTTGTCATAAAGGTAAACGCGAGGTCGGTAAATTCTTTTACGATCCAGCCATATCTTTCCGCATATTCCTTCTGCAATTCCATCGCCACAGCCTGCGGCGCATTCCCCATAGCCATTGTAATCGCAATGCCCTCACGGTCCGTCACAGACCAACCCGATTCCATGCCTTTCTTTCTGAAATCCGGCTTGTCAAAAGGATAAAAATAGGAGAGGTAGTCCTCTGTCGGGAGGGATTCTTCCTTTATAAAGTGGTTTTTTGGAAGATACACGGATTCATAGGTTATGAAGTCCGCCGTTGTCGGGAGGGCGGTCATAAAGCCGAGAAAACCATATTTTTTGATGAAGTCAAGTACGGCTTTTTTCAGTTCTTCTTCCGGTGCCTTGTGCATGGCGGCAAGCCCGACATTTACCGCATCCATGACAAGCTGTTCTGCTTCCTGCATGGGACGGTACATTTCCGGTTTTGCACCCTTTGAAACCGTTATGTAGAGGTCGCCATTACTGTCTGTCTTATATTCATAGCTGCTGTACCGAATCCACGGTGCGCTGGTATGTTCAAATAAATTCTTCATAGAAAAACTGCTCCAATCCATCAATCCTGTCACATCGTTAGATGTAATATTTTCTATATTATAAATGGTTACTTGTTATCGGTCAAGCTGTTTGTAATTTTCAGTCAAGGCACATTTACATTTCATATTTTTGTCTGTCAGGCTTACGTTTTCTTCCGCATAACATTATCAAGGAAATATTTTTCGTCAAGCGTCATCGGCAGATTGTTTTCTTTCCTGTATGCGAGTATGCCGCCGTAAAGTTTCCGTATCCTTTTTAGAGCTGTTTCCCTGATACCCCGGATATTCCGGTCTGACTGCCCGATGCTCTCCGCATATTCTGCTGCGGAATAATCACGCAGGAACAGATAATAAAGCATATTTTTAAGGTGCGGCTTTAGTTCTTTTAATATCATTGATAAATCCGCATCCGTGACAAGTTCATGTATCGTTTCCGGGCTGTCAAATATGAGATCGAGAAAATCGCCCGCAAGCAATAGCCTTTTTAAAACCATATCATAAGATGGTCTATCGGATACATACAATTCCTCTGCACCCCATTCCAAAGGGACATTGGAGCGTCCTGTCTCATGGTCTCTTTCTCTCCGCTCCCTATTCCCGTCCAGTCTATCCCACCATTCAATGACTTTCTGGAAATCATCTTCCGTCCGTGCGCTTTCCTCAATACGCCGGAGGGCAAGCGCACGGGCTTCACGGTGGAGCATATCCCCGTCCGCTTCCGTTATGTAATTCTGCTCCCGAAATGACGGAAGCTCGGCGTATTTTGGCATTTATAATCAATCCTTTTCAAAAAAATAAAATTTTGTAGCTGTTTTTTCAAAAACACTTCCGTTTTTATAGCCGTTTTTCTCCTATTAGTGAAAGGAGTAATTCTTTTTGGCTAAAAAGAAATTACAGGAAAGGAGGGCGGGCTATGGAGTACGGATAAAACAAAAATATAGTTACACAGAGCGGAAGTTAAAACTATTATAAAGGATATGCGTGTGAATCGCAAGAAGGGATTGCGCGCAAGAAAGGATTGTATGGAAGAAACATTAAAAGTGAATAATGATGCAGCAGAATCCAGCCCTTTTCCGGCTGGATTTTTTTACAGAAGAATCGGAGGGACGCTTTTCAGGGTCAGGGTATATACGGGTTCGGGATATGCCGACACTCTGGATGAAAAAATTCCCCGGTTAATTTTGAATGAAATGGTGACAGGCGCAGAAAGTTATGTTAAGATGGATTCACCACAAATGAGCCAGCCGCCGGAAAGGAGTTCGGAATGAACGACAGGACGGCTGGTGACAACAGAATAACAGCTCTTTATGAGCGGCTCTCAAGGGACGATGATCTTGCGGGGGACAGCAACAGCATAGTCAACCAGAAAAAGATGCTGGAGGATTATGCAAAAAACAACGGGTACACGAACACGGTGCATTTTACGGATGACGGATTTTCCGGCGGCAGTTTTGAAAGACCGGGATGGAAGCAGATGTTAAGCCGGATTGAAAACGGCGACATCGGCACAGTCATAGTAAAAGACATGAGCCGTGTCGGGAGGGATTACCTTCAGGTAGGTTTTTACACGGAGGTATTCTTCCGGGAAAAGGGCGTCCGTTTTATTGCTGTTTCCAACGGTGTTGACAGCAACAACAACACCAGCAGTGAATTCGCCCCTTTTTTGAATATCATGAATGAATGGTATCTGCGTGACTGCAGCAGGAAGATCACAGCAGTTTTACGGGCGAAAGGGAAAGAGGGAAAACCGATTACGAGCAACCCACCCTACGGCTTTGTGAAAGATACGGAGGATAAAAACCACTGGCTCGTTGACGAAGAAGCGGCGGAGGTTGTGAGAAAGATTTTCCGTCTGACCGTGGAGGGCATGGGACCGTACCAGATAGCAAAGCGGCTTATGGAGGAAAAGGTGGAGAAACCGTCCTATTATCAGGCGACAAGGCAGAGGGGCAATTACCAGACCATGTGCGATTTTGAAACTCCCTACAACTGGACGGGCGGATCGGTGGTGCGGATACTGGAAAGACCGGAGTATATGGGCGATACCGTAAATTTCCGCAGCCACAAGGAATCCTATAAGGATAAGAAAGCTGTTAAGAATAACAGTGACCAGATACTTGTTTTTCAGGATACCCATGAACCAATCGTAGACCGCAGGACATGGTATATGGTGCAGGAATTAAGAAAGACAGTGCGGAGAGTGGATACCAACGGGGAAGGAAGCCTGCTGACCGGAAAGCTCTATTGTGCGGACTGCGGAGGAAAAATGCACTACCGCAGAAGCACAACAAGGGCAGGCAGGGACTGGCGGGGGATTCCAAACGGCGAAGTCCGGCGCACATCCGCAGGCTTTAACTGCAGCACCTATAACAGCAGCAGAAAACAGTATAAGCAGATATGCTGTTCCCATTCCATAAAAGAGGACACGGTAAAGCTGCTTATCCTTGAAACAATACGGTATGCCTTAAAAAGCGTCCGCATGGACGAGGCGGCATTTATAAAAAGTATGCGGAGCGCATCAGAAGTCAGGGACAAAAGCGAGGTAAAAAAGCTGAAGTCAGACCTTTCCGGAAAAGAGAAAAGATTTACAGACCTTGACCTGCTGATTAAGAAAGTGTATGAGGACAATGCAATGGGAAAGCTGCCGGACAGGCGGTATGAAATGCTTTCTTCTGATTATGAAAAGGAGCAGCAGGAACTTGAAATTTCCATGCAGGAAATCAGGGAAAAGCTTGCGCAGTTTGAGGACGATACAGACCGGACGGAGGAATTCCTTTTCCTTGTCCATAAGTACACCGACATTCAGGAGCTTACGCCTGCCATCGTCAATGAATTTGTGGACAAAGTTTTAGTACACAAAATAGAAGAAACGGACGGAGACCGTGTGCAGGAGATTGAGATTTTCCTGAATTATATCGGAAAGGTGGAGCTTCCGGTACAGGAACTTTCTGAAGAAGAAATGGCGGAGGAAGAAAAGAAACGGAAACGCCGCCAGTACAGGAGGGAATACCAGAAAGCCTACCGGGAAAAGCACAGACCGGAAATCCGGCGTGTGATTGAAGGAGCAAGAGAGGCGGACAAACAAAAACAGATAGCGGAGGCGGAGATAGGGGCAGACACACTCCTGCACACGGACGGCACTGAACAGGTTGCGGTTATGGTGGCAGGGGAAAATAAGATTATCGTAGAGAGCAGCCTTCCCACCAAAGAAGAAGCGGGGGCGAAGTATGGAGCATGAAATTTTAACATTGAATAATAAAGAAAGGATGTATTTCGATATGGCAAAGATAAGAGATTACAACATGAACGGAACGATTATTTTAGGAGTCGATGCAGGCTACGGGAATTATAAGACGGCAAGATGCTGTTTCCCGACTTCCGTGAGCAGGAGCAGTCAGCCGCCTGTCTTTACAAGAGACTATCTGGAATATGAGGGCAGCTATTACATCATAGGCGAGGGACACAAGGATTTTGTTGCGGAGAAAAGCATGGATGACGATAATTATATCCTTACCCTTGCTGCCATTGCAAAGGAGCTGAAAGCGAGAGGATTATCGGCTGCAAAGATACATCTTGCGGTAGGGCTTCCGTTAAAATGGGTGCAGGCACAGAGGGAATCCTTCCGTGAATACATGATGCAGAACCGCCATGTAGATTATAAATATGCAGGTAAACGATATACGGTTGACATCGTGGACTGTACGGTCATGCCGCAGTGTTATGCGGCGGTAGCGGAGAGCCTGCCGGATTTCAAGGGGATGCACATGGTAGCAGATATAGGCAACGGGACGATGAATGTGATGATACTGAACAATGGAAAGGCGAGCGAGAGTAAATCGTGGACGGTGAAGCTGGGGGCAAATGAATGTTTTATGGCGATCCGCAGTCTTATTCTGGACAGGAAGGCGGAGGAGCTTCCTGCGGAGATTATTGAAAATTATCTCAGGTATGGCAGTACTGATATAGGGGATGAATACAAGGCACTCATGGAGGAGGCGGCAAAGTCCTATGTGGATAAGATATTTGCGGAACTGAAAGCACACGGATATAATCCTAATCTTATGAAACTGTATGTCATGGGTGGCGGTGCGAAGGTTGTGGAGCTTGTCGGGGATTATGACCGTGACAATGTTACCTTCAATCATGACATACGGGCAAATGCCAAAGGATACGAATATTTCTGCTATATGAAGCTGCGCAGACAGAAAGCAATGTCTTGTGCCGGATAAGGGGGGCGTATCTGAATGAAAAGTAAAAACCACAATATCCGCTTCAACACGGAAAAAGAGGACGAGTGCAGGGCGTGGGAACTTCTGCACTCCCCGAAGATACGGCAGATGTTCAAGTCGCAGAATAGATTTGTGATAGAGGCGGTCAATGATTATTATGACAGGTGCGTGGCAATAGGGAATGATCCGTATCTGGAAACGAGGGAGAAAGAGGACGCCTTTGCAGAGCGTATCGTGGAAACTGTGGAAAAGAAAGTGATGTCCAATCTTCCAGCACTTTTTGGAATGTATATGGCGCAGATTCAGGCTTTTCCTTTATCTGTTTCTATGGGTGCGTATGGCACAGCGCAGGGCAGCATGATGTACGGGCAGGGACAGACCGGGGCATTGCCCAATGGTACGAATACCACAAATGCGGCAATGCCCAATGCCAAAGATATGCAGGGGCAGGACAAGCCGGAGAACGCATCAGAGCCGCCGGATAATGATCTGATTGATTTTGACGCATTTTAATATGGTTATGGATAAGGCTATGGTAAGAGTATTTATCGTAGCCTTATTTTTGTGGATTTTTTTATAACAGACCATAAATGCAGCCATATTTTAAGCAAACAGGAACAAAGTGTAGCCAAAAGGCTATAAAACAAGGACAAAGGGCAGCCATATAAGGCTGCATAATAAAGGGCGGGCATTTAAGCCCGCAAAATAAGGGCAAAGAGCAGCCGGAAGGCTGCAAATAAAGGCGTAAATGTAGCCGTCTGTTTTGAAGCTGGAATACCAGTTTTCAGGCAGGCGGTTTTTTGATGTCTGTGAAGCATTTACTCTACGAACTGCTTTGGAGTGGTTCGAGGAGTGTCAGGAACTAATTTCCGGGGAGTGCGCAAACTCTCCCCTAAGCCCTCGGCGTTTGAGAGCGAAATACACCCTCCGCACAAACCTTCGGTTTATGCTACGGGGTATTTCGCCCTGCCGGGGGCAAATCCACGCAGGCGTGAATTTATCCATGCGCCCCAAAGGACGGGACGCATGGATGACGCTGCTTTTTACGGCTTCATTCAGGGGGAAATGTGAAGCAGCGCCTGCGGCTGTCAGAAAGCGACAGCCTTGAACTGTCCGGATACGGGCATCGGTTCGCAATCAGCCGCCTTATGGCGACTGCTCACATGGAAGCGGCGGTATCGGACTATCCGCCAAAGGAAAGGAGAAAGGCATTTGTGAAAAGAAATTCATTTGTAGAAATGGCGAAGCTGCATAATTTGTCGGGGCGCATCACTTATATTTCAAGCCACGCCAAGCAGGAATATCTGTATGAAGTCTATGCAACAGAGCCGGACAGGGCATTCTGGCAGGAACTTGCCAAGTGCAATCAGGAAGAATTTGAGAAAAGCGGAACGAACGGAAAGTGCATTGAGGCAAGGGAACTGATAATCGCCCTGCCGGAGAGTTTTATCCACTATGACCATGATTATCTGCTGAAAAGAATGGCGGACGAATTTAAGAAACGGTATGGTGTGGAGTGCTTTGCTGCGCTCCACCACAATAAACGGAAAACAAACCTGCATATCCACATGATATTTGCTGAGAGAAAGCGGCTGAAGCAGCCAGTGGAAAAGACTGCCACCCGGAATATGTTTTATGATGAGCATGGTCATCATGTGCGTACTAAGAAAGAGATTATTGACGAAGACGGAAATATCCGTAAAGGATGTAAAATCATCAAAAAAGGCGAAGTATATGAGCGTAAGATTTTTACCGTAAAAGACGGATGCTTTAAGCAGGAGTCTTTTTTGGAGGAGGCAAAAGTATTTTATACGGATTTAATCAACCGGATGGTAATTGATGATAAAGACAGGCTCAGCATTTTTGATAAAAACGGTCCGTACCTTGCCACAAAGAAAATCGGCAAAAACAATCCGAAAGCGGAAGAAATAAAAGCGGACAATGAAATCCGCATGGAATGGAACAGGACTGTTGACCGTGCGATTGTAAGCGGTGTATCTGAAACGGGGATTGTGGAACTGAAAAAGACGGAAATCACGGACAGGGTAAAGAAATCCGTGGAGCAAAACGGCAGCAAGCCGGAGCTGTTCGGGGATATTGTAAAGGCGGCGATTTTGTTATTAGAGCGTCTGATTACAAAGGTTATGCAGAAGGTAATGGATATAGCGGAAAAAGTTGTTGGCAAAGCTGCTGATGCCGAAAAAGAAGTGTTGGAAGAGACGGAGAGCCGTATCCATGAAAAAGACGAGCCGATACATCAGCAGGAAAAGGAAAAGATACCATTGTCCATAAATACGCATCAAAAACCAGATTTGCAGAATAAGGTGGAAAAATTGCAGAAAGAAAGTACTACAACGACCAAACAATCCATTGCAAGGCAGATAAAAACAGAATCGAAATCTGTCCCTGTTGAAACGAAGTATATAGAAACAGAAAGACCGCCACAGCCAAAACCTTCTGTACTTGTGGCTAAATATCCCCGCCTGAAAGAGATTGACGATGGGCTCAAGAAACAGAACAAGGCAATTTTTGAGCGTGAGAAAAAGCGTGATAGGCTGAAAAAGGAATTATCTGAATGTACGGGCATTTTCAAGGGTGGCAGACGGAAAGAATTACAGCAGGAGATTAACAGTATCGACAATCAGATTTCCAATATGAAAAAGCGGCTTTCGTCTATTGTGCGAGAATATAAATTTGATTCTGTTCAGTCATTCTATAAGGAATTTAACGCAGCCAGAAAAGAGTATCTTGATTATCAGGCGGCTCGTACAGAGTGGGAGAAAATCTATGGAGACAAAGCGGCGGATCCCATGAGCATAAGGGACAGGCTCAGGCAAAAAGAGCAGATTGTAAAGGAAAGAGGAGCTGGCAGGATGCATCAGACAAGGCAGAACGATAAAGGTGCGAGATAATAGAAAGATTGAAAAATAGCTGTTGTTGAAGTCTTTATCGGGTAAAAAGCAAATCTGTTTTGAGATAATTACGCAAAGAAAAAAGAGACTGCGAAATAGTTATTTTTTCACTATTAGAAAGCAACTATCTGATGAAATTGTGCAGAAAGCACTGAAAGCACGAATTTGTGACTAATATGGATTCATTCATAAGAAACAATGCTAGTATGAAAACGGGACAGGGAAGTCTGTTGTTTGAAATCTTAATGTGGCTACATTAAAGTAAGTACAAAGTGGGATTGAAAAACAAATGAAAAGTATTGACATTGGAATTATTCAAGTGTATAATGTTCTTAATGTGAATAATAGGAGCGTGAAGAATGATGGGTAAAATAAAAAAACTTGGAGATGCTGAACTGGAGATTATGATGGTATTATGGGAGGTTACAGAACCAGTTACATCTTCTTATATATTAGAGCAGGTAAGGGATAAACGAAAATGGGGGCTTTCCACATTAATGACAATATTGGCAAGGCTTGCTGATAAAGGGTTTGTCCATTGTGACAGGAGTACAAGAACGAATTATTACACAGCAAAAATTGGAGAGAAGGAGTATAAATTAAAGGAAAGCAGTTCTTTTTTGGAAAAGTTATATGGAAATTCATTACAGAACCTAATAGTCACATTATATGACGGCAAAACGATAAGCAAAAAAGATTTATACGCTTTGCGTGAAATAATTGATGACATAGATGAAAGGGAATGGCATGGTGATAAATGATATATTATTTCGCTATTTGACAGTTTCCTTAATTACCAGTATTTTCATGTTGATTCTGTGTATAGTATCACCTTTTATCAACAAGATATATGCGGCAAAAGCAAAATACTATATTTGGTTAATGATTGCAGTATATCTAGTGATTCCTATTGAAATTCCTTTGCTGGAAAAACCAATAGAAGTTTCTTTTTCTGATACAGTGATGACTTATACCAATGTTGCTAAAGAAGAAAATCATGTATGGCAGAGTAATCAGGGAGACGGAATGGATTCATTGGTTTCGGAAGAGAATTTGCAAGACAAGGCAATTACCATGTCAGAGATAATAATTCTGATTTGGGCGGCTGGATTTTTGATATCAGTATCATCTGAGTTGTGTAAATATTATCTGTATCGGAAGAATATTCGCCGATGGAGCAAGCGTCCTAAGGAAGTGTATACGCTGAGGGTTGCAGCCGCTGTATCTAAGGAAATGAGAATACAATATACAGTGCCTATTTTGGTAAGTGAAAAGGCAGAAAGCCCGATGTTATTAGGTTTTGTACATCCTTGTATCTATCTGCCGCATGAGAATTTTGACGAACAGGACTTGCTTTTTGTTATCCGACATGAATTAGCACATTATAAAAGAAGAGACGTTTGGTATAAGATACTGCTTTTTGTTGCAAGGACAATTCACTGGTTCAATCCATTTGTATATATAATGTGCAGATATGCAAGTGCAGACATAGAGAGGGCTTGTGACGATTTTGTGTTGGTGGGGAAACCATATGAGTATCGGAAAGCATATTCAGAAACGATTCTTACTGTGATTAAGCATCAAAAATGGAATTTGCTTTCGACTGATTTTTATGGAGGAAGGTTTATTTTAAAAGATCGATTTCGAAATATTTTGGATATGAAAAGTAAAAGAAACGGTGGAATGATATGCCTTTTGGTTTGCATCTGCATAATAGGTGCAAACAGTCTGGTAGGTTGTGAAATGGTGGAAAAAATGACTGATAATAAGAAGCAGGCAGATGTTCCAAAAGAAATTTTAAACCAGATGGAAGAATTGCCGGAAGAATTATCAGACGAGGAGTGGATTGCATCATATGTGCAGGGTTTTATAGATGAATTTAATGGGACGATAGCCGGACAGAACGATATTGAACTGGCAGGATATATAAAAAACCAAAATTTGCTTAGTTTTGCGCAGAAGATGATAGAGCTCACGCAAAAACAGGAGCAAAAGGGAATGAATGCAGTAATTTATGGCGGAGAAAATGAATTTGATGATATTACATGTGAAAAAATCAGTCAGAATCTTTATTATATAAATGCAAAATTTTGTTATGAAGGTTCAGGAATGTCATGTCAACTGCTGATAAAGAAGCAGAATGAAGAAATAGAAATTGCAGATTTCTATTTCGGTACACCAGATGGGATAGACACCATTGCAACAGGACATTATACAGAACGGGAAGTTAGCAATCCCCCAATATGGGAAGATGAGGACTGGGTGCTTGAGGTATATGAAAAAATGCTGGAATATGAAGGAGAATTACAGCAAAAATAATGATTTATGGATAATCTGCTTTGGATTATTATAGAAACTGTTAATGCAAGAGTCAACAAATAAAGGGAGGTTCGAAATGAAAAGGAAAGTATTTTTGTTTTCACTTATGGCGCTATTGGTTTTGGGATTTACATTTATCCCGATTACAGCTTCCGCTAATGAGATTGAAACGGGTGTAATGACGGCGAGCGATTATTCATTTGTAGTGGATAGCATTGAAAAATATTACAGGAATAAAGATTTAGGCGCAGCCAATGATATCAGCAGCTATTTTAGCGAAGAACTCCAAATGTTATTGGAAGCTAAAATAGAAATGGACAGCTATCAGAGACAGACATATGATTTGACATATAGGGATTATCAAATATCTATTATGCCGTTTGATGAAGAGGCTTGGTATAAGGTGAATAATGAAACATTTTTAACATTGCAGGTCGTTAGGACGTGGTATTACAATAGTGAACAAACAACCATGTCGGAAGTGTTGAATGTAATTATGTGCAATGATGGTGCCAGCTGCTTGATAACGGGCTGTTATGATAAATGCGAAAGCATCACATACGGACCGATTGATGAACTTTTTCAAAATGCACTGAATGCTCAGAATGCAAGATCGACATATGATATTGATACGTTGTTAAATGATTATATAACAGATTTTAAAGTTCAGTGCGATGAAAAAGAAGCTGAGATGGAAGAAATATCCCAGAATAGCTCTACTATAGATAAAGAAATATCCCCACTTAACAGTACGAGTTTAACTCGCACTGATATAAAAAATTGGGCAAGAAATAATTACAATCAGACTACGCCAACAAGCGCTATATCTGTTTCTTACTATGATTTTTCACAGATAGATGGTGCTTATGATTGCACGAATTTTGTATCCCATGCGCTTGCAGCGGGAGGAGCTACATTACATGATAATGGAAGCAGCGGAATAACTGGGACAGATCAATGGTATTATCGAAGTACATCAAACCGGAGTTCTTCGTGGGCAGGTGTAAATCAATTATATTCTTTTTTGACGCGAAGCAATCCGAGCGACAGCAATATTGGTCCTTATGCAACTGAAAAAACGCTTACTTATGCCAATGCTTATACGGGAGATATTGTGCAGGGACATAATGGAACTACATGGAGACATTCAACGATAGTAACAAAATTTGAAAATAGTCAAGTCTACGTAACTGGCAGGACTTCGCCGGGAGTATATAACGATAATCAGTTGGCAACAACAATTTACGGAACTCAAAGACTTCTGCATTTGGAAGGAAACTATAGCGGCCAATGATATAGTAATGAGATAATGAGAGGAATTGGATAATGAGAAAGATAAAATTTTTCGTAGGAATTCTTGGTCTGTTTTTGGGATTGTTTATAACACATCCGGTTATGGCAGAAGAAACATCATTCGTAACAGCAGAGGAGGCATATGATGTCGCTGTAAATTTTATAAGCGGAAATGTAGCGGATGAGGTTATGGTGGATGCAGACGGAGATTTATATACTCACGGTTACACAACAATAGTAGAAAAAGGATTTCCAAAAGAATTTGCAGTACAAGAGATTAAGTGTTTTTATGATAGCAATCAGGAAGTAAGCGCATATTATATGCCAGTAATTGACGTTAATGGTCAAAATTGTGGCTATGTAATTGTGAGTGCTGACAAAAATGCATATCCGATTATTGAGTACGCGTATGATGGTGTGTTTTACTTAGAGGATGCTACAAGCCGAATAGCACAAGAAGAAAATATTGCACTTACATCGGAGAATGAAACAGAAATATTTTATTTAGGCGGTTTATGTTATGCTTTAAGTATTGGCAATGATGCCTATGTTGTAAATGACTTTGGATATGAGGAGGTAGAAGATGTTGCAGATTTGGCTGTTATTAATGAAACGCAAAGTTTTAACAGTGAAGAGGCCGTGTATATACAGGCAGAGTGGGATGCACTAGGTGGTGAATCGAGTGGAAGTAATCCTCCGGTAGGTTCTTTCATTACTACGCCAGATGATTATGAAAGTGGATACAGCAATAAAACAACCGACTATTGTGTTGGCATGGGAACATCCTATTATATAATGACGGATTTCAGCTCTGGAGGTGTATGTACTCCTACAGCTGCAACAAATTTATGTTTATATTGGACGAGAAGAGATTCGGCATATAGTAATTTATGTGCAGATACATGGCAGAATACATTCAATAGAATATTTGCATTAATGGGGACTTCGACAGAGACCGGAACTGTTTGGCCGAGTCCGGCGAGAACTGGTATTTTAGAATATTTTAAAGAAAGAGGTTTTACTGGAACTGAAGCATATTATTCTACATGCACAAGTACAACGCACTTTAATGATTACATTAAAGCAGAAATAAATGTGGGAAGACCTGTATTAATAGCGCTTTGGGATGATCAAACGTATGGAAATCATACAGTATTAGGAGTTGGGTATACTCGTTATATGTATAATGGTACATACACTAGCCATTATATCCGAATCGTTGATGGCTGGAAAAATACAGTAGATAGATATGTGCATTATGAGACAGGCAGAACTTCTATTACTCGAATCCGAGTTATCCCGGGATAAGAGTTTGTTCAGGGAGAGGTAATCTGTATGAAAGAACGGAACTATGTAAAAAATATGTTCATCTTTGTACTGATGTTGATATTTTTGACAGGGTGCGGCATGATTCATTTGGATGAAGCAAATGTAAATAGTTATGAACAATATGAGCATATAGAAAATGCAGAATCTCAAGAAGTCCAAATGGATAATATAGAAAGTAACGTAAACAATAATATAGAAGAGGAGGAAATAGAAGAAAAACAAGACAAAAATTACCTATCAGACGAAGAGCAAGCAGCATTTATTTCAAGTGAGAATAATAGTAAAGTAGTTTTAGAAGAATACGGAGAGCAGGAAAGTAATATGGAAGATTCATTTCCTATACAGTTAGATGTTGTTGAGACAAGTAATGTCACAAAACTTCAGGTACGAAGTGGTTCTACAGGGGAAGAACTTATTATAGAAGACATAGGATTGATAAATGCTATCTTGGATTCTTTAAAGTCATTTAATATAGAAAAACATGAAAATGGAAATGTGCAAGGATATTTATACTCTATAAGCTTGTATAATAATACTTTGATACAAAAGATTTTCATCAGAGGAGATTCCATTGAAGTTGATGGGACAATATACTATGTTGGTTCAACACAAGATGTAATCGAATATATTTGTTCTTTGGAGAATGAATAAGACTACTGTTTCACAGTGGTTATTGCTGATATGGAGTAGTAAGATTTAAATTAGTCGGAAGGAGATGATGTAGGAATAAAAGTATGTAATGCAAAATTTATATTTAAAAAGGAAGGTGAAACTTTAAAATGCATAAAGTTGCAAAAAATGGTTTTTTAATATTTGTTTGCGGTTTGTTCATCTTAGTTATGAGTTCAATTGTTGTTTATGCTTCTGTATCATCTGCTGATGTTACATCTGATAACGAGGAAGAATACTGTGAAGAAGAGCAGAAAGGAGAGACATATACGATGGGGTGGGGAGAAGAAGAAATCGGTGACATATCTCCGTCAGAGATAAAGGAAAATGAGTCCGAGGAAATGGTGGAGGATTTTGACACAAGTATTAGGGTGCATCCTGTCACAGGAGAGTTACTTTTAAAAGAAGATGTTGATAATTTGGATAAGGAGGACTAAATTTATGAGGAAAATATTAATGACAGTGGTTGCTTTTACTTTATTTATGGCAATGTCGGTGAATGCTTTGGCTGCAAGTACATCTGGTGAAAGCGATGTAACTGCATCAAGGGTGCATATTGCTGATGCGATTGATAACAATGCTTTTCCTGAAAGCTCGCAACGAGCTATTGTTGCTCCTACATCATATGCACCGACCTCATGGTACAATGTAAAACATAACTGGACGTGTACAAGCTACACGTATTCATCTTATTTTTTTGATACGAGTGAATATCCGTATTTGGATGTGGCGGCTGATGTACCTTTTACAGTTGAGCTTTATTATGCAAATGGGACTTACATGGGTTCAGTTTCTCCTGAATACGATTCTGAAAAGGGAAAATACTATGGCGCATATTTTTTCTATGCGGACGAGGACTATTATATGATTATCCGCAATAACAGTAATGCAGCAATAACTTCTGGCGCATGGTATTTGGTTGGCGATGTTTTTTAAATTGTAGTACAACGAATAATTAATAACTGATACATTGACGAAGGATGATTGCATCATACGCAAGGTAGCGGAGGAAGAAGGCGATGCGGTGGCATCGTTGACTGACGACAACGCAGCAGATGAACAATCAGACAAGTGAATGTATCAGTTAATTAATATTCGTTGTAGTAGTTTGCGAAAATGATGGTATACAGCAGATGTCTGTATGTTCTTCACCAGCCGAAACAGCAAGCAGGAATAATTTCGTAAATAAATTGTTGATGCACGATGCAAATACTGCCATATCTGTCTGAATTGAGAATATTCATAGATATGGCAGTATTTTTTACGATATGGTATGGTTTACTGTTAGTTGTATTGATAGTAGATAAGATGTATCATGGCGTACAAGATTAAAAAAATATACAAACACACTTGACAACACTTCTCTGAGCTGACAGGGGGCAGGGGCGTAACCTTTGCAACAGGAACGCCGATTTCCAAC
>JAJQGF010000212.1 GCA_021200695.1 Lachnospiraceae bacterium | reverse complement strand
ATATATTACAGACCCAAAATCTTAAATATACATATGACGAATCTCCGGTATTAAAGGGGATAAGCGTGGGCATATGTGAGGGAGAGCGCGTAGCGGTAATGGGTATGAACGGCGCGGGTAAATCCACCCTTTTCCTCAATCTTAACGGTGTACTTGAGCCTGAGGAGGGCGAAATAATGCTTGCGGGAGAGAAGATAAACAGGAGGAATATAAAGACTCTGCGCCATAGGGTGGGATTCGTATTTCAGGATGCCGACAGCCAGATAATTGCATCTAATGTAAGGTCGGAGGTTTCCTTCGGTCCTATGAATATGGGACTTACAAGAGATGAGGTAATAAGGCGGGTGGAATCTGCGATTGAATATATGTCTCTTGAGGACATGCGGGACAGAGCGCCGCAGTATCTCAGCGGAGGTGAGAAAAAGAGGGTAAGCATTGCGGATATCCTTGCAATGGAGCCGGATGTGCTTATATTTGATGAGCCGATGGCTGCGCTTGACCCGGTGAACGGCGCAAGGGTGGAGGAGGTGCTTAACAGACTTCATGAGGAGGGAAAAACTCTGCTGGTGGCGACGCATGACGTTGATTTTGCCTATAGATTTGCAGACAGGATTATCGTCATGTGTGGAGGAGAAATAATTGCGGACGGTACTCCTGACGAAATCTTTTCAATGGAGGAAATATTAAAAACAGCCCACCTGAAGGTACCTGCCGTCCTGACAATCTGGAGGGCGCTTATAAAGGCGGAAAACCATGAGCGGCAGCCGGATAACAGGCCTCCGCGCACCCCTGAAGAGCTTGCGGGGCTTATAACTGAAAAACGGATTTTGAAGTGAGTGTTTCGCAGAAACCCGGTTGGGAGCGCATGTGTGTCTGTACCGGAATATACTGCATTTACGATAACACTTTCAAAATACAATTTTAACGGAAGGGAGAGTCATTAAAATGACAAAAATTCAAAAAGTAATCTGGAAAATCAGCATTGCATTTGCAGTATTTTTTGCGGTATGTCCCACGGCGAACGCAATGCACATTATGGAGGGATATCTTCCCGCGGGCTTCTGCGTGGCATGGGGAGTTATATGCATTCCTTTTCTTGTCAGAGGATTTTTCAACATTCAGAAAATGTTTAAGGAGAACCGTAAATCAATAACAGTGCTCGCTATGGCGGGAGCTTACATTTTCGTTATCTCGGCGTTAAAGATTCCCTCAGTAACGGGAAGCTGCTCTCATATGACGGGTACAGGACTTGGCGCAATTCTCTTTGGACCCTCAACAGTCAGCATTCTTGGAATAATTGTGCTTATATTCCAGGCCATACTGCTTGCACATGGGGGACTTACAACTCTTGGCTCCAACACCTTCTCAATGGCTATAGCAGGCCCCTTTGTGAGCTATGGAATATATCAGCTCTGCAGGAGACTTAAGGTGAACAGGCCGGTAGGGGTATTTCTTGCCGCGTCAATAGGAGATTTGTTTACATATTGTGTGACAAGCTTTCAGCTTGCACTTGCATTTCCAAGTGCTGACGGCGGAGTGGCTGAGTCAGCGGCGGAATTTCTGAGTGTATTTGCACCTACACAGCTTCCTCTTGCAGTAGTGGAGGGAATACTGACGGTTATGATTATGATGGCACTTGAAAATTATGCAAAGCCCGAGCTTAAGGCAATCGGATTTATCAATGCATAGGCATAATTTGATTTGTCTTAACAGTTGCGAAGAAATGAGGTTGATGTTAAAATGAGTAAAAATGTAAAAATAAGCTTAGGACTTTTTGTACTGGTGCTTGCAATTGTGCTGATTCCCATTTTTGCACTAAGGGGTGCGGAATTTGGCGGCTCGGATGATGCCGGCAGCGTGAAAATTGAGGAGATAGACAGTGATTATGAACCGTGGGCTACACCCGTGTTTGAGCTTGCCCTTCAGGGAGAGCTTCCTGGTGAGATTGAGAGTCTTCTGTTCTGCGTTCAGACCGGTATAGGAGTCGGAGTTATCGCGTTCCTTATGGGACGCTTCGTGGAGCGCAAAAAATATGAAGACAGCGGTTCTTGTCAGTAGCTTTGGAACGAGCTATGAGGAGGCGAGACAAAACAGTCTCGACAGAATATTTTATGATTTAAAGAGCGCGGCGGGATATGACAGCGGCATTTCCTTTTATCAGGCATATACAAGCGGCATGATAATAAGAAAGCTGGAAACCCGTGGCATACATATTGATACGGTAGAGCAGGCATTGGATAAAATAGTCGGCGAAGGTGCAAAACGGCTGATAGTTGTTCCAACGCATATTCTTGCAGGCGCAGAATATAAAAAGCTTGCCGGACAGGTGGCGGAGTACGGTTCGCAGCTTAAGCAGATAAAGATTACAAAGGCAGTGCTTGAGGATGCGTGGGACTGCGTCAAATTGGCTGCCTTCCTGTCACGGACTTTCAGGTTCAGGGATGATAAGGAATATATCTTTATGGGTCACGGCTCGGACAGTGCGGCAAATGAGAGATATAATCAGATGAACAGCGCTTTTGAAAACATGGGGCTTGAAAATGTAAGAATAGCTACTGTTGAGGCTAAGCCGGACATTGATGATGCCTTATCTGCCTTAAAATCCCATGCGGGTAAAAGGCCGGTTGTGTTAAGCCCGTTTATGGTGGTGGCAGGCGAGCACGTCCATAATGATATGGCGGGAGATAAGGATTCCTTTGCCTCTAAGCTGCGTGACGAGGGATATGAGGTGGAAATTAACATGAGCGGTCTTGGAGAATATCCTGATTATAGAAATATTTATGTCAATAAACTGAAAGAGATTTTGTGATATGGCCGGAAAACTGTATGGGGTAGGCGTTGGTCCCGGAGACCCACAGCTTATGACTCTTAAAGCCGTAAAATGTATAGAGGAGTGCAGCATAATAGGCATTCCTGCGGAGAATACCGATACCTGCACCGCGTGGAAAATTGCAGCGGAAGCCGTACCGGATATGGCTGACAGGGAGGTATTGTCAGTTTATATTCCAATGACAAAGGATTACTCGGTAATTGAGGCGGCTTATGATGAGGGAAGCGCAAGAATCCGGCAAAAGCTTGATGAGGGCAGCAATATTGCATTTTTAAATCTCGGCGACCCGACATTGTACGGAACATATATGGGGATACATAAACGCATAGCGGATATGGGATATGAGGCCCGCATCATTCCGGGAGTTACCTCAGTGTGCGCCGTTGCCGCCAGACTGGGGATATCGCTTGGCGGGCGCGGTGAGAATATACATATACTTCCGGGAAGCTATTGTCTTGATGAGTTCTCTCGTCTTTCGGGAAGCAAAATAATTATGAAGCCTGCCGGAGAGGCGGATTATCTGATAAAGACCCTTGCAGACG
>JAJQGF010000226.1 GCA_021200695.1 Lachnospiraceae bacterium | reverse complement strand
ACCGAGGGCGGAGGTGAAGAATAGTGGCAAAGAAAAGACGGGAAGAATCCGGTCCGGTTCCTGCTACATGGATATCGACATTCAGTGATTTGATGAATCTGCTTCTTTGCTTCTTTGTTATGCTGTTTTCCATGTCAACTATGGATGAGGCTAAGCTCAAAGAGGTTGTCGCCTCCATGAACAGCTCGTTCAGCATTTTCGAAGCGGGCGCCACATCGATTGGCGAGGGCATTCTGATAAGCAATGGAGTCAGCCAGCTCAATGAGCTCAGCGAATATATTAACAGTACAGGCAAAACCGCTGAAAGCGACAATGATGCATCTGAGCTTGAACAGTATGATAATGACCCTCAGGGAATAAAAGAGATATTGGAGGAACAGCAGCTTCAGGATAATGAAGCTTTGGCTGAGACAATAGAGGAGGCTGTCAGCGAGAGCGGGATGTCCGACCAGATAGAGGTAAGCTTCACTGCACAGTATGTGCAGTTATCCATGAAAGGAGCGATACTTTTTGACTCGGGCAGCGCGGAGATAAAGGAGGAATCCACCAGCGTACTTGACAAGGTGGGGGTTATCCTTGAACGCTACAGCAATGGTATAATAGAAATTGAAGGACATACGGACAATGTTCCAATCAGCAGCTCGGAGTATGCTGACAATGAGGAGCTGAGCAGTGCAAGAGCTCTGTCTGTGTTTTACTATCTGCTGGAAAATACCAATTTGGACCCGGTTAATTTAAAGCATGCGGGAATGGGACAGAGAGTGCCGATTGCGGATAATTCGACCGCAGAGGGCAGAAGCAAGAACAGACGTGTGGAAATACGAATTTATAACAGCGCCTCATAGGCAGCGGAAAGGTAACGGATTATAAATGAAAAAAAATTTGCTTACAGTTCTTATCCTTGCACTTCTGATTGTTAATATCGTGCTTACGAGTATTATGATGATTAGTGTGACAGGCACGAATAAAAAGACCGCGCAGCTTGTGAATAATATTGCTACGGTTATGGATCTTGAGCTTACAACTCCGGGAGGCGACGGAGAGGCTGCCGTGGAAGTCTCGCTGGCGGATACCGAGGTGTATAATCTTGAAAGCTCAATGACGATACCGCTCGCCGCTGACAGCGATGGCAGTCAGGCATACATGATGTGCGAGATAGGCTTTTCGATGAATACAAAGGGTGACGGATATAAAACATATGGAAGTAAGATAGCCGAGGGAGAGATGGATACCCTTATCAAGGATACTGTCAATACGGTTATAGGCTCGCATACAGAGGCAGAATGCCGTAGTGATATGGAAGGGCTCAAGGAGGAAATTTTGGCTGCAGTTCAGGATTTGTTCCAATCAGATTTTATATATAAGGTGTCCATCAGCGAAGTTAAGTTCGGTTGATGAGGCTCCCATTAAGGAGGTTTTAGGAGGTGGGCTTTAGTGGCTGACGTTTTATCGCAGAGTGAAATAGATAACCTGCTTGCAGCATTGTCTGCCGGTGAACTTGATGTTGACCAGATGCAGGGAGAAGAAGAGAAAAAGGTAAAGGACTATGACTTCAGCCGCCCGACAAAATTCTCCAAGGAGCATTTAAGGACGCTGGAAATTATATTTGAGCATTACGGAAGACTGATATCCACGAATCTGCCAATGTACTTAAGAAAAAATGTGCAGGTGGCGGTAACAAGCTCTGAGACTGTTACCTTCAGCGAGTTTTCCAACGCTTTGTCAAATCCGGTAATACTTGGGATAGTAAATTTCACACCGCTCAACGGCACTATAATAATTGATTTGGCTACAAATCTTGGGTATGCCATGATAGACAGAATGCTTGGTGGAAGCGGTATGCCTCTCGACAAGAGCAGGGATTTCTCCGAGATAGAAATGAATATTCTTGAGAAGGTTATGGTTACATTGGCACAGCTGCTTAGAGAGCCATGGAAAAATGTTGTTGAGGTCTCTCCGGTACTCAGCCGTATGGAGACGAATCCTCAGTTCGCGCAGGTGATTGCGCCTAACGATATGATAGCTATTGTCACCCTGAATATTAAAATAGGTGACGTTGAGGGACTTATGAACGTGTGTCTTCCTTTCTTTACCTTGGAGGACATCATGGATAAGCTGAATACAAAATATTGGTTTTCCACGATGCAGGAGAACCATGATGAGAACTATGAGGATTATATTGAATCACTTATACGCAAGGTAGACATTCCCATCAGAGCGGTGCTTGGAAAAAGCTCAATATCCGTATCGGATTTTGTTAATCTTCAGGTGGGAGACTGCATCAGGCTTGACAGTAAAGTAGATAACGATATGGATGTATATGTTGGTAATTTAAAGAAATTTACGGCATTGCCCGGAGCTAATGGAGATTCTTATGCGGTTTGGGTCACATCAGTTATCAGAGAGGAGGAGTAAGCAATGGATGGAATGTTATCACAGGATGAGATAAATGCACTTCTAAGCGGCATGGACTTGTCCAGCGACGAAATTTCCGATTTGAGTGATACAGTGTCTGACACGGATACATCAGCCGGTGATTCGACGGGAACGACGGATGCAGGGCTGAACATGGCGGGAGGAGAACAGCTTCTTGATGATGTTGAGAAGGATGCGATTGGAGAGGTTGCCAATATAAGTATGGGCTCCTCGGCTACAACGCTTTATTCCCTGGTAAACCGCAAGGTAAATATAACCACTCCGGTAGTAGAGCTCGCCGAATGGGAATCCATTCTTCAAAATTATGAAAAGCCCTGTGTATTTATTCAGATAAAATACACAAAGGGTCTTGACGGCACGAATATTATGGTTCTCAAGGAGCATGACGTCAAGGTGATTACCGACCTTATGATGGGAGGAGACGGTACAAACACGGAGGGTGAATTCGGTGAACTTCACCTGAGCGCCATATCTGAGGCGATGAACCAGATGATGGGTTCGGCGGCAACGTCCTTGTCGACTATGCTTCAGACCATGATTGATATAAGTCCTCCGGATTCGTCGCTTATAGATTTGACAAAGTATAAATCCGGCGCCGACATTTCTCCTTTTCTTGCGGGGACGTTTGTAAAAATTTCTTTCAGAATGCAGATTGAGGATTTGGTGGACAGCACTATAATGCAGCTGTACCCTATAGAATTTGCAAAGAAGATTGTAGATACATTTGTTAACAACCAGCTTGGAGGAGCAGCATCCTCCGAACCGGAGCCGGAGCCTGAGGCTGTTGATAATTCAATGAATATGGGCGGTACTGCTCCGATGGACATGGACGGCGGAATGAATATGGGCATGCAGGGAGCCGACATGAGCGGAATGAACATGGGCATGCCCGCGGCCGGAATGCAGCCGCAGATGGGAATGGCTCCCCAGATGAATATGCAGCCGCAGATGGGA
>JAJQGF010000033.1 GCA_021200695.1 Lachnospiraceae bacterium | reverse complement strand
ACGATATTCCCGTGACGACATCTGGTATATAAAAATACCGTCACAGTCGTCACACATCAACCAAGACGAGCCTGCGAAGACAGCGCTACGCCGGATAAAGCAAATTACAGGCTCCTGTCTCCTGCCGGACGGGAGCCTGTTTGCAATTTTTTGAGAAAGGTCCTAAAAACTATTTTTTTGAAAAGCCTGCCCTTTTTCTCAGTGTGGGGTCAAGAATTTTCTTCCTTATGCGGAGCTTTGAGGGCGTAACCTCAAGAAGCTCGTCAGTGTCTATAAAGTCAAGAGCCTGCTCTAATGATAGAATTCTGGGAGGTGTAAGTCTAAGTGCTTCGTCAGCGCTTGATGAGCGCGTGTTTGTCAGCTGCTTTTTCTTACATACATTTATTTCAATATCCTCAGCCTTGCCGGTTTGACCTACAACCATTCCGGAATATACCTTTTCGCCGGGGCCGATAAAAAGCGTACCGCGCTCCTGGGCATTGAAGAGTCCATAGGTAATGGATTCTCCTGCTTCGAAGGCAATGAGTGAGCCCTGCTTGCGATATTGGATATCTCCCTTGTAAGGTGCATAGCTGTCAAATACTGTGTTAAGTATCCCGTTTCCCTTAGTATCGGTCATAAATTCGCCTCTGTAGCCGATAAGTCCTCTTGCCGGAATGGAAAATTCAAGACGCGTGTACTCGCCGCCTGAGATGGTGCCCATATTTCTGAGCTCGCCCCTTCTCTGACCGAGCTTTTCTATAACTGCTCCGGCAAATTCATTGGGTACATCTATATATGCAAGCTCCATGGGCTCCAGACGATTGCCGTTTTCATCTGTTTTGTAGAGCACCTCAGCTTTGCTTACGGCAAATTCAAAGCCCTCACGTCTCATATTTTCTATGAGCACCGACAGGTGCAGTTCACCTCTTCCGGATACCTTGAAGCGGTCAGGAGAATCAGTTTCCTCAACCCGCAGAGAGACATCTGTATTGAGCTCACGGAAGAGTCTGTCTCTCAGATGGCGGCTGGTTACATATTTTCCCTCCTGGCCTGCCAGAGGAGAGTCGTTTACTATGAATTCCATTGCTATTGTCGGCTCACTTATCTTTTGAAAAGGAATGGGAGACACATTATCCGGAGAACACAGCGTGTCGCCGATATGGATATCGGAAATACCTGAGATTGCGACAATAGAACCGATTGTGGCCTCCTTAACCTCTACCTTATTCAAACCGTCGAATTCATAAAGCTTGCTTACCTTTACCTTGGTTTGCTTGTCGGGCTCATGGTGATTGCAGATAACAACCTCCTGATTTACACGTATTGTACCGTTGTCAACCTTGCCAACACCTATGCGCCCTACATACTCATTGTAATCGATTGTACTGATTAGCACCTGTGTGCCGGCCTCAGTATCTCCCTCAGGTGCGGGAATATAGTCAACTATAGTTTCAAATAAGGGTTCCATGCTGGTGCCCGGAGTATCAGCGCTCATAGAAGCAGTGCCTGCCTTTGCTGAGGCAAATACGAAAGGACAATCCAATTGGGAATCATCAGCGTCAAGCTCAAGAAAAAGCTCAAGCACTTCGTCTACAACCGCATTAGGTCTTGCTTCGGGACGGTCTATCTTGTTGATGCATACAATTACAGGAAGCTTAAGCTCAAGAGCCTTTCTGAGTACAAATTTTGTCTGCGGCATTGCGCCTTCAAAGGCGTCAACGACAAGAATTACACCGTTTACCATTTTGAGCACACGCTCAACCTCTCCGCCGAAGTCTGCATGACCCGGGGTGTCAATTATGTTAATTTTAATATCTCTGTACATAACGGCAGTATTTTTGGATAAAATAGTGATTCCGCGCTCACGCTCTATATCATTTGAATCCATGACACGCTCGGCAACCTCCTGATTTTCACGAAATACACCGCTCTGTTTTAAAAGCTCATCGACCAGAGTTGTCTTGCCGTGGTCTACATGGGCTATGATTGCTACATTTCTTACATCTTCTCTTTTTTGCTTCATAATATTCTTTCACACCTCTTAAAGCTTTTGCATTTTTTGCTTGTGGACATCGAAAAACCGTTAAGTCTGTCGATATCTGTAAGTTTAAGCGACCAAAAGTTATTGCTTTTTTTTCAAACTTTATCAGTATATCACTATTTATAAAGGGACGCAAGCAAAAAGGGCAATTGCGGGAAATTTCTTTGCTTTTTTATAAATAAATTTTCTGAAAACAATGCAAAACCATGTAGTAAAATGGCAGATTTTGCGATAAAATCATGTGTTATTTTTAACGGAATTATAGTATATATATATTGCATTATGTATTTAGGATTATTACCGGAAAAAGTCTTAAGGAGTAAGAAGGGAGAACAAAAATGACGGATAAGGTAATTGAAAACAATCAGGTAACGGTTATGGGGGAAATTGTCAGCGAATTTTCTTTTAGCCATGAAATTTTCGGTGAAGGCTTCTATATGGTGGATGTGAGCGTGAAGCGGCTGAGCGAGAGCTATGATATTATACCGGTCATGGTTTCGGAGAGACTGCTGGATGTAACTGAAAGCTATATGGGAATGCTGATATGTGTTAATGGTCAGTTCCGCTCGTATAACCGCCATGAGGAGAGGAAGAACAGACTTGTTCTGTCTGTATTTGCAAGAGAAATTGAATTTGTCGAGAGTGTAGAAGAGAGCTCCAGAACCAATCAGATTTTCCTTGATGGCTATATCTGTAAGGAGCCAATATATAGAAAGACTCCGCTTGGCAGAGAAATAGCCGATTTACTGCTGGCCGTAAATCGTCCGTACGGTAAGTCGGATTATATTCCATGTATCTGCTGGGGAAGGAATGCGAGATATGCAAACAATTTTAAGGTTGGCGAACGCTGTGCCATCTGGGGACGTATTCAGAGCAGGGAATATATGAAAAAGCTTGACGAGGAGCATGCGGAAAAAAGAACTGCGTTTGAAGTGTCCGTCAGCAAGCTTGAGATAGTGAACGATGACAGCAGCGTTGAGGCTGACAGTGAAAGTGATATAGCAGGTATTCTGTAAGTATATAGTTTATAGCAGGGACTTAAACGCTCAGGTTTAAGTCCTTTTTTACAATTTAAGCTGATTAGGCTAAAAACAGTCGACGGCACAGAATGCGGAAAAACGAAGAAAAATATGAGAAGTTTGCCAAAAAATGTATACTATGATATAATAAGCGCAAAATAAGCGCGAGAGGTATTATATGGAAAAAGGGCTGATTCATATTTATACGGGAGATGGAAGAGGTAAATCGCCGGCCGCCTTAGGGAGAGCAGTTGAGGCGGCAATACAGGGGAAAAAGGTCGTTATAATCCATTTTCTCAAGGGAAAGGGTATTGGCGATTCGGATTTTATGCGCAGGCTCGAACCGGAGATAAAGGTATTCC
>JAJQGF010000291.1 GCA_021200695.1 Lachnospiraceae bacterium | reverse complement strand
AATTACTCGTATCAGGTCACATATCCGAAGATATAAAGCAGTTATCATACGAGATGGCGCCAAAGCTTATAGCTGAAATAGGTGATGTAAGACGATTCCATAATGGAAAAGCACTAACAGCCTATGCAGGTATAGATGCTCCACCATATCAGTCAGGACAATTTACAGGCACCAATCGAAAGATAAGTAAGCGTGGCTCTAAACTGTTACGAAACAATGCGAGTATTGAAAACCCATACAGATCCAGAAGATGCAGCTGTATACAGATTTATTTTAAAGAAGGAAAATCGAAGCGACAAGCTAAAATAGCTGGATTGAATAAGTTCTTAAGAATCTACTATGCAAGAGTAAGCGAAGTATATAAAGATATTTAGAAATATTCACAATAAGCAGGGTCGCAGGCTGATTGAAAGATCAGTCTGTTTGTCGTGGAAGAAAAACAACTAAAGAAATAAAATGAAAAACCTGCAAGAAATTTCAATTTAGGACTTGATTTTTCTTAGCAGGTTTTAATTTCTAAATTATAGTTGTTATTAATAAAGTTTGTTTAAATTTATATAAGCAAATATTTAATTTAAAATGATACAAAAATATAGTATAATACAAATATTATATAATAAAAGCTTGACAAAACATCTTATATGATATATATTATAATAGTCTTTTGAAATAATAACATATAAAAGATTAAGGCGTCGTAGAGGCTGAATATAGCTAAAAAGCACTGATTTAACAATCATTGAAAAAATGAGAAAATTTATATGTACTGACAAATTGTATTTTAAATTCCTAATGAAATAAAGAAGTCTGAACCTTTTATCTTACATAAAGATGCTGGATATTAAGATAAAAAGAAAATAATGGAAGGAAACAATATAAGTATGAAAGCCTCTAAACAAATTTTTAACCCGTATCTTCCAAGCTATGAGTATATACCAGACGGAGAACCTTATATATTTGATGACAGACTTTATATATATGGAAGTCATGACCGTTTCGGCGGTGATTATTATTGTATGAACGATTATGTATGCTGGTCTGCTCCGCTGGACGACCTGTCCGATTTTCGTTATGAGGGTGTAATTTATAAAAAGGACCAGCACCCATATCCCAGCGGAAAGGGTGTTTATTTTGCGCCGGATGTAACCAGAGGAAAGGATGGAAGGTATTATCTTTACTATTCCGTGGCGCATTCCTCCATTATGTCAGTGGCAGTATGTGATACTCCGGCCGGCAGGTATGAATATTTAGGTGATGTGCATTATCCCGATGGAAGACTTATGGGGGAAGCGGCAGGAGAGTATTATCAGTTTGACCCGGCAATTTTTATTGATGATGACGGACGTATTTTTCTGTATTCAGGTTTCTGCCCGACTAATAAGTACGAGGACGAGGAGGGCAGAAGATATGTGGGCTGCCACGTGGCAGAATTGGAGGAGGATATGCTTACCGTGAAGGCAGGACCTAAGCTTGTCATTGACCGGGAAGATTATCCATCCCCGGATAACCAGTATTTTGAGGCACCTTCCATGCGCAGGATTAAGGGCAGATACTATCTGGTATATTCTGTAAAAGTGGGTGGTTTGCACTATTGTATAAGTGATAAGCCTGATGGCGGTTTTGTATATGGCGGACGCATTCATTCCACCTCTGATATTGGCATTAACGGACATTATCTGGACAATCCGGTATATCCAAATGGTAATACCCATGGCGGAATTGTGGAGCTGGACGGCAGATATTACATATTTAATCATAGAATGACAAATAATAGCTCCTATTGCAGACAGGGTGTTGCTGAGGAGATTTTCATTGCTGAGGACGGTCATATTGCTCAGGTAGAGGCTACAAGCTGCGGATTAAATGACGGTCCATTAGTGGGTGAGGGTACGTATCCGGCATATATTGCCTGTGCGTTGATGGATTTTAACGAGTATACTGATAAGGAGGAAAAATCAAAACTGACTCCCCGCATCACCCAGGAGGGAGAGGACAGAGAGTGTGAGCCCGGGCAGTTTATTAAAAATATTCGAGGAAATTGTCTGGTTGGCTATAAATATTTTAAGTTTAAAGCTTGTGAGAGTGTAATATTTAAGCTGCGTGGTAAGGCTGAGGGAAATCTGTGTCTGATGCTGACGGAGAAGGGACAGCCGGTGACAGATGTGCCTTTGCGGCTGGATAGTGAGGATTGGCAGGAGGTAAAAGTACCATTTGAGGTTACGGGAGACAGATGTGGCTTCTATTTGATTTGGCAGGGTGAGGGTACTTTTGATTTGCTGGATTTTACTTTTGTATAAGGAGACAATTATGCAGTTTGATGAAATTGAATTTCACAATGTGGCAGAGCTCGAGCAGACGGAGCAGGGATATAAATTACGTCGTATACCGAGGTCCGTGGCTGCAAATTTAAATGAAGGGCTTCAGATTAGGAGCAGTAACTTTGCTTCTGGTGTTGAGCTTCGGTTTCGTATAAAAGATGAAGAAGTGAAAATTCATCTCAGAGCTGAGGAGAGGAAGGAAGCTCAGACCGCACTGATTTATTTCGGCTCTATTCAGGGAGGCTGGCAGTATTCAACTAAGAATATTGGCACGGAAGACACTGTAATAACAATTAAGTATCCTGATAATATGGAATGTCTGGAGGAAATAACTGATAAGGCAGCATTGCCTTTTTCACCATATATGGTGCGTGTGGTGCTGCCATATGGCATTATTTCCTATCTGGGCAGGGAAGGAAAAACAGAACCGCCGCATCCGGGAGATATGCCTGAGGAATGCTATCTTGCATATGGCTCCTCCATTACACACGGCAGCCTTGCGTTGGCGCCTGCTTATGCCTATTCTTTTCTGATTGCAGAGAAAATGAAGGTTGATTATCTTAATCAGGGCTATGCGGGTACTGCCCATATGGAAGCTGAAATGGCAGAATATCTGGTAGGACGTAAGGATTGGAGCTTTGCCACATTGGAGATGGGTGTGAATATGCTTGACACAGAGCTTGCCAATGAGGAATATGAGGAACGTATTCACAAATTTTTAGAGGTATTTAAAGAGGATGGCCGTCCGGTATTTGTGACAGATATTTTTACCCACAATGGCGGGAAACCCAAACAGGACAGAACGACGGTATTCCGTAGCATAGTGAAGCGTCAGGCAGAGTGCCTTGGGCTGCCTTATACGCCTGGTAATGAGCTTTTAAATCGGGTGGAGCATGTTTCGGCAGACTTTACCCATCCTACCGGTGAGGGGCATAGAGAGATTGCGGAGAATTGGTGCAGGAAGCTATATTATTTCTTATATAACCGGGAGAGCAGTATGCCTTGACGTTGTTAAGCTGCGGCAAAGTTATTCTGCTGTTTCAGTAAAAGCAGATTTATGTTATTCCTGTGAAAGAGTACAGAATGAAGGGAGAAGTCCTCCTGAAAATCTGTATTCTTTTTATTTTATGCGGACGATTAAAATATAAATATAACAGGGAGTCAGAAGATGAAAAATTATACAAATGAAATGGGGAGATATGCAGAGTATTTGCTGGAGGCTGAGCTGTCGGATAATACAAAGCTTGCATATTTGAGACAGGCAAAGGTTTTTTTGGAATTTATTGATAAAAAAGAAATAACAAAAAAGGAAACGGTTGCGTACAAGAATTATCTTTTGTCGCAGGGACGAAAAGCGGCAAGTACCAATCTTTACATATCAGCAGTTAACAGCTTTTTGAAATTTGAGGGGTTTGAGGACTGCATGATTAAAACGGAAAAACTGCCAAAAAGATATTGTCCGGAAAATGTAATAAGCAGGTCAGAGTATGAAAGGCTTCTTGAGTATGCAAAAGAAAGCGGCAGAAATAAATATTATTGCATAATGAGGACGCTGGCGCTTACGGGAATTCGTATCAGCGAGCTTTCTGATTGTACGGTAGAGGCTCTTTCAAGGGGAAGGTTTATAACTAAAAATAAGGGAAGAGCCAGAGAGGTATATCTTCCGGATAAACTCATAGATAATCTGGCGGAGTATTGTGATTCGAAAAAAATAGACAGCGGTATTATTTTCAGAGGAAACACCAATAAGGCAATAAGCAGAGCTGCCGTATATAAAATGCTTATACACATTGCAGATATGACGGGTGTGCCTAAGGAGAAGGTTCATCCGCACAGCTTCAGGCATTTGTTTGCAATTACATATATGGAGCAATACTCAAATTTATTTGAATTGGCGGATATTCTTGGTCATTCAAGCTTAGAGGTGACGAGGATATATACAGCATCGACAGCGGAAACAAAAAGGGGAAGAATGAATTTATTAATGCTATGAAATAATCTTACATAAAGTTGCTATAATACGATATTATAAGTAGCTTGTCAAGAGCAATTTAAAAAATATAAATAAAAAAATTAGTAATTTTAGGGACAAATTTTAAATTTGTTCCTATTTTTTTGAAAATGCAGTTGCCGCTGTCCATATACATATTCATAACGCATGCGTTACTTGTAGTAAAAGCATGTAACCATAATATCGTATTATGGTTACATGCCCAAGCAGATATTTGTCAGTCAGCCTGCAGAAATAATTTACAGAGTCTGATAAGCATCTGTTACAAAATTAAAAGGAGGAAAAAATATGAATTTAGATTTTCATTATTATGGGACATACAGCGCGGCAAGATTAGCCGGTTATGAAAGGGAGGATGCGAAGGTAATTGCATATTATGCACAGTTTGTGGATGAATGCTCTAATGATTTTCTGACTCAAATAGGCAGGTCGGACGAAACTGCCACTGTGCAGTCTAGCGCAGAATTAACAAAGCTGTCTTTGGATACGCACAAGTATACGGAGAATGAATTAAAAGAGGCAGCGGAGATATGGGGAGGTTTTCACTTCCTGCCGGGAAATGTTGATGGTAAATATCAGTTTAATGCAAAGGACGGCAGCAATAATATAGTACCTGAGAGAGTGTGTCTGCCGGACAGCACATTGCTTCTTCAGACAGTAGTGAATGCAAAAGCTAAAGGGACATTGCCGGCAACAGGCATGGCAATGCATATTCTTGCAGATACATGGGCGCATTGCTATTTTGCGGGTATTCCCTGTAAGTCTATAAATGATGCGTCAGGAGATGTATTTGAGGTAAAGGGAGACAATGCAGATAATGAAAAGCTTAGATTTACGTGGGACATATTGCCAGATAACCTTGAAAAAAATCATTATTCCTGTACTCCGCCGAATCCCTTGCGTGACAACAGTATAGTATATCTGGGACATGCACGGATGGGACATTTACCGGATTATGGTTTTATGAAATACAGCTATGTTCCTGAATGGAATGGAAGGGTAAGACTGATAAAGGATAATCCCACGGATTATATGAAGGCTTTCTGCCAGATGATTTATGCAATGCAATATATCAGAGGTGATGTGGATAATTTCGAAACCGGAGTATATGCAAAGCTTGGAAATGTTACGGAGGAACAGATTAAAGGAATTATTAACACAAGAAAGGCAGATACATCTGAGGAATGGGAGAATTATATTGCAAATGAAGCATTCAGGGATGATGAGGAAGCTGGAGGCATTGAAAAATTTGATTTAGAAAACTGTAAAACAGGAAATTACCTGAATGAATTTTTTGATGCGGCAAGAGAGCATAAAAGATTTGTAGTGGATGTAGTCGGCGAGTATAAATAATCAGGAGGAGACATGTTATGGAAATTACGGAAAAATTTGTGACAACTAATCCATGCTATACTGCGGGGAAAAAAATTAATGTCAAGGGGCTGATGCTGCACAGTGTGGGGTGTCCACAGCCATCAGCCGAGGTATTTATAAAGCAGTTTGACAACCCTGCGTCAAAGGTATGCGTACATGCTTTTATAGACGCAAATACGGGAATGGTGTATCAGACATTGCCATGGGATTATAAGGCATGGCACTGCGGCGCCAACGCAAACAGCACTCATATTGGCGTAGAGATGTGTGAACCGCCGTGTATAAGATATACCGGAGGCTCTACGTTTACATGCAGCGATGAGCAGAAGGCGAGGGAGATGGTAATGCGCACACTCAATTCAGCCGTAAAATTATTTGCATTCTTATGTAAAAAATATGGTCTTAAGCCCATCGAGGATGGAGTGATTATCAGCCATAAGGAGGGACATGACAGAGGCATGGCGTCAGGTCACGGCGACCCTGACCATCTTTTCAGACAGCTTAATATGGGCTATACAATGGATAATTTCAGAAGAGCGGTTGCGGCGGCAATGGATTCAGAAATAGCGCAGCCCGTTGCAGCTCCAACTCCGGTCAAAGGCGAAATGGAAATTTCAGCTAAAGGCATCGAACTGATTGCAGGATATGAGGGCTGTCGTCTTGAGGCTTACAAGTGTCCTGCCGGGGTATGGACAATAGGTTATGGACATACCGCCGGAGTACAGCAGGGTCAGACTCTTCCGTCAAAGGAGGCTGCTAAGGAGCTGCTTAAGGAGGATTTGAAGAAATATGCCGGATATGTAAATAACTGTGTGAAAAAGGGTCTGATAACCTTCCCGCTGAATCAGAACCAGTTTGATGCTCTGACAAGCTTTTGCTATAACTGCGGAAACGGAAATCTGCAGAAGCTTGTGGAAGGCAGGGATGCGGCAACCGTGGCGGACAAGCTGTTAGCCTATAATAAAGGCGGCGGCAAGGTGCTGCCGGGACTGGCCAGAAGAAGAGCAGATGAAAGAGCATTATTTTTAAGCTAGTGTAGTTTAACAGGAGGGAAGCAGGATGCCTTATAAAAAAGGAGCAGCTATGAGAGAGAATGGGCAGGAGGAGCAGGAGAGCGGGGAAATCATGAACAATGATTTTATCCCATTGGATGAGCTTGTTTACGCACCCTTGCATGCATTGGCGCAGTCAGGTCACAGACTTCGGGCTCAGGTCGTAGATGCCATTAAGAGTATGGGAACAAGTAAGCAGAACGGTCAGGAGGAAACTATTCACCTTAATAATATCAATATAGCGTATGACCGGCTGAGACCCGAGGCAGAGGAGGGCTATAGCGTGGACAGTCTGCAGGTTCAGGTTCCGCTGCTGTCGATTGTTCCTATTGCAAATCTTAATGTAGAAAAGGCTGAAATTGATTTTTCAACAGAGATAAAGGCAGTTAACAACGAGGAAACAGGTGAGAATATAATCAATGCCCGCATCTGCGCGCCCTCGCAGAGGGAAAGTGACTTTCTGCCCAAGATATCTTATAAGCTGAAGCTTGCGTCCATTCCGTCAACAGAGGGTCTTATGCGTCTCACTGATTCGTTAAACTCAAGTCAGGTGGCTAAAAAGCTTGACACCAGACCGGTTGCGGTTAGCGGGGATTTGGGCTCTGATGCACAGAAAAATTTGCTTCTGGAGACAAAAAAGCTAAAGGCAAAAATCAGCAGATTAAAACAACTACATCAAAAGATATCCGACATGATATCTGAGCAGGAGAGACTGCATCAAATCAGCAAGGATGCTTTTGATGAAGATACCTTTGAATTTGACAAGGACAAATATATGATGGCACAGTCCAACATAGTTAACCGCATTATGGAATATCAGGAGAAGATTATGAACATGGAGATTAAGTATGGACTTGAAAAGGACTACGAATAGAAGGCATGAGCAGGGGAATATGAGGAAGGAAATAGATGAATTTTTTACAGAGCTTATTCCGGAATTAAACCTGCGCTTACTGTTGGATATAGAACCCGCCTATGGGACTTTATGGGTGGAGGAGATTATTGTAACCGCTTGTGAGGCCGCCCCCGAGGAAACATTTGTTTTATCTAAAACTGGCGGCAGAATAAGGCGGCTGAGGAATTGTCTTACGGGACTGTGGGCTAAGGTCTGCTCCCTTAAGAAATAAATAAAAAAAGAAAGAAGGTAGTAATTATGGCAATTGCACAACAATTTGCCGGTCTGGATATGGAGCAGCTTATAGGAGCGCCCTTATCGGCAGCGGCAGGAGCAAGCAAGCAGCTTGCAGATTCAACAGCAGAATTTATTAACAGAGTGGGATTTGACAGTGAAGGCAAAACACGTACGGTGGCATTTGCGTACCAGAAGCGCAGCATGAATGAGGATGGCACCAGCAATCTGGATGAAATGAAGGTACAGGTACCTATGTTAGCCATTGTACCCATCCCAAACCTTCAGGTGGACGAGGTCAATATACTTTTTGACATGGAGGTAAAGCAAAGCGAGAAATCTGAGCAATCCATGGATTTGGGGGCTACAGTCACAGGAAGCCTGAATCTTGGAATATTTAAGGTTAATGTGAGCGGAAGCGTCAGCGCCCACAGTTCCAACACCAGAAGCTCGGATAATTCCGCAAAATACCACGTAGATGTCAGAGCGACCAATCACGGCACACCTGAGGGTCTTGCCAGAGTCCTTGACATGATGGCGGCAAATGTGGCGCCTATGCTGGTGGATAGCAGCATCAAGGACGGCGATGGAAAGGACCTCCCTGAACAGGCCCGAATCAAGGCGGAAAATCTAAAAGCGCTGCGTCAGGAAATAAGCCAGATTGAAAGCAGGCTTTCCGCTGCACGGGATGGTCTGGACACCTTAATACTACAGCTGAAGAAAACCGGAGATTCCCAGCGCAACATTTATCAGGGAAGGGTATCCAAGCTGTTAAATGAATTAAGGCTGGACGAAATTGAAAAGAAAATCAAGAATGCAGAAAATGACGATGAAAGAAATAATGCATTGAAGAGCAAGCAAAAAGCAGAAGAGGATCAGCTTAAGTATAGTCAGGCTATGGAAGAGATTAATCAGAGCTGGAGTACCTTCATGAATCAGGCAGGAGATACCATAAAATTAATTGCTGATGAGAACAATCAAACATTGCCGACAGATGTATCAGATATGTTTAAGTTGATGAAAGTTGATGAAAATGGAGACACATCAGAATATGTAAACACTGAAACATATTACAAGGCCATTGTTGAAGTACAGAACAATGCTATAAAAAGTCAGCAGAATGTCAGCGCGATTGAAAAGGAGCTGCTCGAAAAGAAGACAGAGTACAGTGATACTGTTGCCGGAAAATCAGAGAAAGCTGAGTAAGCTGCTCGAAAAGGCTCAAAGCCGGAGGGATAATACGCGCAAAAATAAGGTTGTGTAAAGAGAGGCAGTATGAAAAGAGAAGAAAAAACAGCGCTTACAGATATCAAGTATATCAAACTTGTGCCTGTGGGTAGTGTAAATCCAAACAATCCTCTTTCAGACAGCTCAAAAGAGTCTCAGGTGGCAGTCCTTAACCGATGCTTAAATGACTATCCGAAGGGAATTATCATCGGTAAGGACGTCACCATAGGACGATATATGATTGGAGAACATGAGCTGACTATGGAAAAGATTACTTATCACGTTGGTTTTGAAAGGAAGCCGCAGTGGGAAGAGGATGAGAAAAAATGACCGGAGTATAAATGATAAAAGAAAAGGAGGCAGAATATGCAGATAGTTCAGGAAAGACAGGAGAGAGCAATCACTCTTAAGCTGCATGGCAGATTGGAAACCCGGACCGCGCCCGAGCTTCAGGAGGTTGTTGAAAATGAATTGGAGGACGTAATGGAGCTTGGCTTGGACCTGGAAGACCTTGAATATGTGTCCTCCGCGGGATTGAGAGTTCTGCTTGCCGCGTCAAAAAGGATGAAGGCGAAGGGCGGAGCTATGACTGTATATCATGTAAATGATGAAGTCATGGAGGTATTTAAAATTACGGGATTCGATGAAATCCTTGATATTCGATGAGCGGGCATGAATACTGTCGCCCCAAATTGCTGACGCTTGAAAATACACAGGGAAGAAGGCTTACCGTAGTTCTCAGGGGATATATACCGGGAGATGAGGAGGGCATGATTGCCTGTATACGTGATGAGTACAGCGCTACATATTTTAAGAGAGATTTTTATAATCCGGATTATTTAAAAAAAGAAGCTCAAAGCGGACATATTACATTTTTTGTAGCTCAGACCAGAGCTGGAGAAATAGCGGGAATGATGATATTAAAGGAATTTATGCCTATAGAAAGCATGTGTGAAATCGCATCACTGATTTTCCGCAGAAAATACAGAGGATATGGATTGTCAATGCCTTTTTTTGAATTTGGCATGGAGGTTTTGCTTAGCCGGCAATATTCGGCGGCTTATTGCCTGCCCGTTGTATACCATGATGTAACCCAGAGGCTTCTTTACAGGCTGGGACTGAGAGCGACAGGCTTTGTGCTTAATGTATTTGATATGGAAAATATTATACATTCATATAAAAATGGCAGAAATGTCAAGCATTCTCAGGGAATACAGATATGTGCGGCTGGCAGGAGAGATGCCGGAGAGGTATATTTGCCCGCGGAGCATCAAAATTTTTGTCGGGAAATATATAAGGAGCTTGGAGTAAAATTCCATGTGGCAGAAGACGTCAGTCTGAATAAAAATGATATGCCTTATATTAGCGAAATTACCTTTGAGCAGAACAGGCTTCAGAGCAGCCTGCAGATTAATATCTGCAGTGTCGGGACAGATTTGCCCAAGCGTATGCATGCATTGCATAAAAGCTTCCCGATGACAGGAAAGCAGACATCAAATGTATTTTTAAATATAAGTGATAAAAATGCAGTATGGGCTTACCGGAGGCTTACAGAGCTTGGTTACTTTTTTACAGGCTTAAAGCCATTGTGCAGTGAACGGGAATACATGGTAATGCATAATTCGGGAGAGGTGGAGATTTATTTTGAGGACTATATACTCAGCAGTGAATTTAAAGAAATATCGATATATATTAAAAAGGGTCGTTCTAAAACTGTCAAAGAGAACAATAAGGAAAAAAATAACATTACTGATGCTGGGCATGCTGATAACGGTCATGCTGCTGACAGGGGCAGTAAGTATTATAAGCCTCTGCCATATGAGGATGATTACTGAGAAAAACAGCTTAATGCTTGGTGAAACTGCGGCGGAGAACGCGGAAAATGCATTGGTGAAAATGGCGGGGCAACAGCTTATAAGCACGGCAACGGAAAAAGCTTCCCTCATTGAAGAAAAGTTTGAATCAGTTATTGCCTGTGTAAACGGGATAGCGCAGGCGGCGGAAACAATCTATCAAAATCCGTCAGCCTATCCTGACAGAGCAGTGCCGCTGCCGGTTAAAGACAGCCGTGAGCTTGCGGCACAGCTTTTATATTCGCAGCGCATTGAGTTTAATGACAAACAGCTTACAGAGCTGTATAAGCTGGGAAATCTTCAAGAGCTTCTGGTGCAGTATAATGCGAACAATAATATGATTTCCTCAACCTATCTTGCGACAGCAAGCGGATGGATGCTTCAGGCGGATTATATTGCATATAGTAAATATTCGGGAGCCTCAGAGCTGCCGGATTTCTATGAGGCGGATGAAAGGCAATGGTATCAGAAAGCGCTTCTGGCCGAGGAGGGAGAGTGCGTTTATACAGACGTTATGGAGGATATACATAATGGCGGTGACTGCATTGTCTGTGCAAGAGCAGTATATCTGGATGGCGAAATTGTCGCCGTTGCAGGTGTTGGTTCATATCTGAATACCGTAAACGAAGCGGTGATAAATACCGTTATAGGAGAAAACGGGTATGCATTTCTGGTAAATGAAAAAGGACAGATAATGGTATCAGGTGCAAAAGATGGTGAAAGCGCTGCGAATGCCGAAGATAATTTTGATTTGCGGGAAAGTAAAAATACTGAGCTGGCTGAGGCCGCCGCCTGTATGGTAAAAGGTGAAAGCGGACTTTCTCTGCTTACATTGGACGGGAAAAAGGTCTATATTGCCTATGCACCCTTGGAGAAATTAGGCTGGAGCTTTGTCACGGTAATGGATATTGAAGAGGTCATTGCGCCCGCGGAGGAAAGCAGACAGGAAATCCTTGAGTATACTGATACTGTGGCGATACAGCAGGACAGCGCAATCAGGAGAAGCATATATCTTTTTCTTATAATTGTGTTAATAACGGCGGTTTTAATTGGTGCTGTAAGCACAATGTTTGCCGGAGGGCTGACTGAGCCGATTCGCAGACTGACGGCGGAGGTGTCCGGCATTGGCGGCGGCAGCCTGGACAGGCGTATTTGCATTAATACGGGAGATGAGGTGGAGGCGCTTGGAAATGCTTTTAACGACATGGCCGTCCAGCTACAGCAATACATTGCAAATCTTAAAGCTGCCACTGCTGAAAAAGAAAAAATTCGGGCAGAGCTGTCGTTGGGTGCGAGAATACAGGCAGATATGCTGCCTGATTCGGGACATGCGATGCGCAGGCACGAAAGATTTGCTTTGTGTGCTTCAATGATGCCGGCGAGGAGTGTAGGTGGTGATTTCTACGATTTTTTTATGAATGATGAGGAGCATCTTTCTTTTTTGATTGCAGATGTGTCCGGCAAGGGTATACCGGCGTCCCTGTTCATGGTGGTAGCGATAACGCTTTTCAGAAGCAGCCTTGCATCGTCGGAAACATTGGAGGAGGCGGTGACAAGGGTAAATGAAAGCCTGTGCGCCGGCAATAAGAACGGTATGTTTGTTACGGCATGGGCAGGTGTGCTGACGCTTTCCTCGGGAGTATTGACATATGTAAATGCAGGTCATAATCCTCCGCTTCTCGGAAACAGAAAAAAAGGATATGAATATTTAAAGAACAGAGGAGGCTTTGTCCTTGCAGGAATGGAGGGCATGACCTACAGACAGAATGAGCTGAAGCTTGAGCCGGGAGATATTATTTTTCTTTATACGGACGGTGTGACGGAAGCAAATGACGAAAACGGCTGCCTGTATGGGGAGGCGCGTCTGCAGGCACTTATGAATCGCTGCATGGAAACAAAGCCGGAGAAGCTTATGGAAATTGTACGCAATGACATACAGGATTTTCAGGGCAGCGCCGAGCAGTTTGATGATATAACCATGCTTATGCTGAAATTTACAGGTCAGGAGTCTGAAAAGGTGGTATGTACTGACAGGAAAAAAATCGACATTGCAGCAAAGCTGACAGAGCTTAACAGGGTACAGGCATTTGTAGAGGAGACTCTTGCAGGCTGGAATGCAACGACTGAAAATGTCCGCAAGTTTCTGATTGCAACAGATGAAATATTCTCAAATATCTGCAGACACAGCGGCGCAGGAGAGTGCAGCGTGGAATGCAGGCTTGAGGGTAACAGCGCGGCAATTATATTTGAGGATGACGGCATTGAATTTGACCCGCTTAAAAAAAATAAGCCTGATATCGGCAAACCGCTTGAACAGAAAAGGGAAGGCGGTCTGGGGATATATATGGTGAGACAGATGATGAAGGAGATTGCATATGAGCGGACAGACGGGAAAAACTGTCTGACAATCAAAAGATTTATGTTATAAATTTTGTTTACATTTGTTTCAGGTAAATGTATAATATGTTTGTGTTTTACGCTTTATAATATTAATATACACGAAGCAGGAGACAGACATATGTACGATTATCTTGTTGTAGGCTCAGGATTATATGGCGCCGTATTTGCGCATGAAGCGGCAACGCATGGAAAGTCCGTTCTTGTCATAGACAAGAGAGACCATGTGGCCGGAAACGTTTATACCGAGAGAGTGGAGGGTATAAATGTTCATAAATATGGCGCTCATATTTTCCACACTAATAATAAAAAGGTATGGAATTATATCTCGCAGTTTGCCGAATTTAACCGGTTTACCAATTCTCCGGTGGCAAATTACCACGGCGAGCTTTTTTCCATGCCTTTTAATATGTATACCTTTAATAAAATGTGGGGAGTTGTTACTCCTGAGGAGGCAGCAGCTAAGATTGAGGAGCAGAAAAGCGAGATAAAGGGAGAACCCTCAAATCTTGAGGAGCAGGCGATTTCTCTCGTAGGACGTGATATATATGAGAAGCTGGTAAAGGGGTACACGGAAAAGCAGTGGGGACGTGACTGCAGGGATTTGCCGGCTTTTATTATTAAAAGGCTTCCGGTCAGGACAACCTTTGACAATAACTATTTTAATGCCCTGTATCAGGGGATTCCCACAGGCGGGTATACCCGAATGGTAGAAAATATGCTCGAGGGAATTGAGGTGCGGCTTAATACTGACTATTTCAGCCAAAAGAAGGAGCTTGATGCAATTGCCGACAGAATAATCTATACAGGGCCCATTGATGCTTATTTTGATTTTAAGCTTGGTGCGCTTGAGTATCGTTCGGTAAGGTTCGAGGACGAAATTCTGGATATACCTAATTTTCAGGGAAATGCCGCGGTAAATTATACTGACAGGGAGACGCCGTGGACGCGCATAATTGAACACAAGTGGTTTGAGTTTGGTAAGGATGAAAATGGTAACGATTTGCCTAAGACTATTATCAGCCGCGAGTACAGCTCAGAGTGGAAGCCGGGTGACGAGCCGTATTATCCGGTAAACGATGAGAAAAACGGAAAGCTTTATGATGAATACAGAAAGCTTGCGGATGCGGAGAAGAAGGTTATATTCGGAGGGCGTCTGGGCGAGTACAAGTATTATGATATGGATGCGGTTATAGCTTCGGCTTTGGATATGAGCGAGAGGGTAATTCAATAATTTTTGTTTATGGAGGACAGACACATGGATGAGCGTGAGATTAATCTGGCGGATTTGCTGCTGAACATTTTACTGCATTGGCGGGGGCTTATACTGCTTATGCTTGCGGGAGGCATACTGTTTGGAGCGTACAGCTATATCAGCTCTGACAGGGAGGCAAAGGCGCTTCAGAAGGAGTATGACGAACAGAACGCAATGCTGGAGGAGGTTGAGGATGAAGAGGATGTATTTGCACTGAGTCAGCGCCTTCTCGAAGAGCAGATGACGAAAACGCAGATAGCAAATGTTTTGTCGGTAATAACAAACGAAGAGCTTATGGCTGAAAAAAACAGCTATCTTGAAAGCTCTGTTCTTATGCAGCTTGATGCGAATAATGTGCCTGAGGAATGGATAGTGTTTGCGGTATTGGCTGATGATTCGACTGCCGCAAATAATATTGCGCTGGTGTATGAGAATATTTTGAGCGGAAACGGGTTAAATGAATATTTGTCAGATAAATTCAATATAGCAGAGTCGGCTGTTGATGAGCTATATTCAATAAAGTACGCCACTAATAGATTTTATCTTGGAACCAACTCCTTTTCGATGGCTATAGTATATTCAGATAAGGATACCTGTCAGAGTATGGCTCAGGCTGTCATAGAATATGCCGCTTCGCAGACGGCGGAGCTGAAGGAATATCTGGGTGAGCATGAGCTTGTAGTGCTGGGGCAGTATTACTCTGAGAGCACTAACACAAGTCTGTTAAATACTAAAAAAACCTATGTCAATGATGTAATGACGCTTGAAACTGCGATTGCAAAGGCGAAGGATGCATTTTCAGACGAGGAAGTGGCATATTATAATTGCTTAAGCAGCTCAAAGATGACTTTGAAAGAGGATGAGGAAGAGGAGATTGATGAGACTGAAAGTGAGCTTGACATAGTTACCGTTGTGCTGGCACATATAAGTGTTAAGTATGTACTGCTTGGGGCAGTATTATTCGTACTTGCGTACGCATGTCTGCTTGCGGCAATATATGTATTTGACAATCGGCTTAAGCGCTGTGATAATATGCAGGAGATTTACAAAATCCCACAGCTTGGGTGTATAGAGCTTCGTACGGCAGGAAAAAGGAAGCCGCTGCAGTTTGTAGATAATATGCTGAACGGCTTTTGGAACAGAAACAGGAGGAGCTTTTCAGTGGAGGAGTCGGTAAAGCTTGCGGCTACGGCTGTAAAGATTGCCGCAGTAAAAAGTGAGGCAGCTTATGTGAGCATTATCGGCTGCAATATGAAAAACGGCTCTCTTGATATTTGTGAGCAAATTAAAAGCTTTTTGGCAAATGAGGGAATCAGGGCCGATATTCTGGATAATGTAATATATGATGCAGAGGCTATGGAGAGGCTAACCGATTCGTCCTGCGCTGTATTGGTGGAGAATGTTGCTTCAACGCTTTACAGCGAGATAGACGAGGAGCTTGCATTGCTTAAGCGTCAGAATATTAAAGCTCTGGGAGGAATTATTGTAGCTGTAAAATAATATTTGATTATATGACGGAGAGTAAGAAAACATGTTAAATAATAAATCTGTTTTAATTACCGGCGGCACCGGAAGCTTTGGAAAGACGTTTACCAGATATATTCTTGAGCATTACGAGCCTAAAAAAATAATTATATATTCAAGAGATGAATTTAAACAGTTCATCATGCAGAATGAATTTAAGGAATACAAGGACAAGCTCAGATTTTTTATCGGAGATGTGCGTGACAGGGACAGACTTATGCGCGCATTGGAGGGCGTGGATTATGTGGTACACGCCGCGGCGCTTAAGCAGGTGCCGGCATGCGAGTACAATCCTGCCGAGGCAATTAAGACTAATATAAACGGAGCGCAGAATGTAATTGACGCATGTCTTGACAGTGGCGTGAAAAAGGTGGTAGCTCTTTCGACTGATAAAGCAGTAAATCCGGTTAATTTGTACGGCGGGACGAAGCTGGTGTCAGATAAACTGTTTATTGCGGCTAATGCATATGCGGGAAGCAAGGATATATGCTTCTCTATAGTAAGATATGGAAACGTGGCGGGCAGCCGTGGTTCTGTAATTCCATTTTTTATTAATATAATCAAA
>JAJQGF010000190.1 GCA_021200695.1 Lachnospiraceae bacterium | reverse complement strand
TCTCATATCCGGTGAGTGATTCCTTTGCCTCCTTTTCTCCTGAAGCATTTTTCATCTCTGGTGTAACTCTGCTGGAAAACATACCAAAATCATATTCAACCATATAAAACTTTAACAGAAGCTTCTCTCCCTCCTGTTCCATTGAATTAGCAGAAAACAGCTTCGCAGCATCCTTCATCATTTTAGTCAGGCTAAAGCCGCTGCCCGTGCCATTTGTACCATATCCAAAAGCCTCCGGTATATCTCTTGCCTCGGACTCCTCACTGTCATTAGTAAGACTTTCCTCCAAGTCTTCCAGATTTTTTTCTGCTGTTTCTTTCTTAGTGGTATATATATCTGCATCCTCATTGCTGTCAGCACCAAAACAGCTTTCCAGAGAATCATATACCGCTTTATACTCATTCACATCAATAAAATTCCTGTATGAATCTGTTCTGAGCTCCGCATTGTCCAAAAGTCTGCTGCCATTAAGCTCCATTTTCGTATCTGCAGCTCCCGGAACAAAACAAATATTTTTATAATCCTCCAAATTTTCAACAAAAGTATCAATCTGCTCCTTAAATTCTGAATTTATAGAACTGTTGGAATCTATATAGTCATCAATCTTTGGATATGTATCAACATGGGACACAATTTTGTCAAGCTGCTCCAAATCCTTTTTAATTCCGTCTTTTACAGTATCCGACACATTTTCATCATTCAAAATTTCATTCATTTCTTCATTTAAAACTTTAAGCTTATTACATTTTTCTTTTACGGACCCGGCACTGTCTGTAAGTTTTTCTAAAACAACAGGAAATAAATCAAAGGTTATGTCCCCGAAATCTCTTGCATCCACAATTTTTTTCACTGCCGCATCATAATTTTTTTTAAGTTCATCCGCCGAAGAACCCGGCTTCAGCCCTTCCCATGTATCATATATTTCCGCCTTTTCATATGTCTCATCATCCGGTGCGGACGGCGCGGCTTCACCCTGCTTCAAATTTGCAACCTCATCCTCATAATCACTGACCTCTTCAGAAGCTGCCCTGCCCTCGCTTTCTCCAATTTCCATAAGAGCTGCGTATGCCTTATATTCGTCTGACGAAATTATTCCTGCATATGCAGTTTTAAATCCGGCTACTGCCCCACTGACATCTGATAGATAATCAGGATATGCCGCAAATTTTTTAAGCTCATCATAATATAATTCCGCTGCCTCAAATAATTCCTCCGCCGCCTCAGCTATCTCCGTTCTTTTTTCTATCGCCTCAGCGTCTGACTCACATTTCTGTACTGCATCCAACGCATCCAATATATCATTTCCCTCATCGCCGATACATTGTACTATTCTGAATTTCATAAAGTCTCCAATTTGTGAGCTGAGTATCTCTGATGTACCAAGATTTGCACCGTCCACAACCGTATAGCTCATCTCCATCTCCGCATTGCTGTATGGCATAAATCCGTTGTAATCCGAGGAATTACCAGACTTTTCATTCACATAATTCCGCATTTCTTCAAGATGTGACCAATCTATTCCTTGATTATTGGGATTAAATGAACTCTCCATATACCCCTTAAGCGTATCAAGCTCCTTCAATGCTTTCTTATTCTGTGTGACAGAGAACAGACCATACAATTCCTTTAATACATTGTCATAATATGTCAGAACCGTCTCGCCATAATTATCTGCTGTCATTACAGCCTGATTGCTATATAGCTTAATTCTTGCAAGGTCTACCAAAAAGCTTGTAAAAAACACAGTGGGCACTAAAATCAGCGTGACAAACACGGTTATCGAGCCTTTTGATTTTTTAAAAAACAAACACATGTCAATTCTCCCACTCATCATTAATATTAAATTTATCTTTAAAGCTATTATAAAATTCCGTAACCTTGCCCACCGCATTCTGAGCAAGCTCCCCCAGCTTTGTATCTTCAATAATATCTATTGCAAAATCAACATCCCGTATAAACTCATCCCCATCGGATACCACCACCGTTCCGGATGCCTCAATTACCATATTTCCATCTATTCCTATCATTTCAAGGCTTATGGCAGGCTTGACACTCTGTTTAGCCGTGGCGGAAACGGATTTATATATTACATAGTTTTTTTTGTATACAATTACCTCAATATTACTTCCATCATCAAAAAACATATAACCACACATATCTCTAAAAAAATTTTCAAATTCCCCTGAATCAAGCTTCATAAAAAAAAGCCTGTATGGAAATAAATATTCCGGGGTACTGTATGAGCTTTCCCAGATTGCAATTGTATTTTCATCTGTTGTATATGGCACGGTTACATAACTGTCTGAATACGTATTTTTGTAATAAATCAAAGTATTCTGCAGATTTGCCTGCAGATTTGCCTTCTGGCACATAAATATGGCAGCATAGTAAAGAGCAATAACTATTATCATGCAGAAAGGTAACAGGATAGTGGCTTCTACTATCGCAAATCCATCTTCATTTTTATGTAAAGTTCTCATTCCATGCTGCCTCCGTTCATGTATTATCTAAGGTTGTGAAATTGTATCGGCATTTTGAGTTATTTTAGTCCACATAGTCTCAAACCATTCACTAATGTAGCTCCAGAAAACAGAAGCCAACAGTACAACAATCAGTATTAAAAGAACCGTTGCAACTATGGAAGACACTCCTGTCTCCTCCTGCTTTAAATTATTGATGAAATCTGAAAATCTGATTTTTGTACCAATATACATGCGGTTAATTATTTTAAGCATTTTAAGTCCTCCTCGCGTTTTATTTATTATTATCCAGTCAGATTAGAAATTGAAGCCACTCATCACTGGAACAATAATCAGAATAATAATTCCCAAAAACATAAGCATTGTAGGTATCATGAGCTTTGACTGTATTTTTTCCCCCATTCTCCTTGCATTATGTTTGTGCTCAAGCCAGCTTTCACTGTTAAGGCTCTTAAACAGTTCAACAATTTCTGAGTTACCTTTTGACATATTCTGAATAATGGCAGTTGCCAATTTGGTTGTATAGTTGTTGTTGCATCTTATGATAAATTTAGAGTATGCCTCGGCAGGCGGCACATTATTGTCAAAATCAATAAGCACTCTGTCCATCTCATTATAAAGAGTGCTGCTGCCACTCCTGCATGCCAGACGCCATGCCTGATTAACTTCAATTCCCGCCACGGTAAGCAATGCCATTTTTGAGACCACCTGTGGAAATTCCCTGTCTATTTCATCAGCCCTCTTAGTGACAACTGCATTTACATTGTCATACGGCAGATACCCTATAAGCGCAAAGATGACAAAGGCCGCTAGGGCTACAATTATGCTTCTGGTCCCCATCTTCATTGCTAATGAGAGCCCAAGCGCTGTAAAAAAGGCAGTCACCCCCAACGTTAAATTTCCAAATAATGAACCAATAATATAATATGTATAATTT
>JAJQGF010000252.1 GCA_021200695.1 Lachnospiraceae bacterium | reverse complement strand
GTAAGTTATAATATTAAAAAGTATATTATTCGGAGGTCTGGAAAATGCAGGAAAACGACATTATTGAAAAATCGGCAGAATCTTCTGAATTAATACAGGAGGAGCCTGTGGTTGAGGCTGTACAGCAGGATGCCGCGGAATATACTGATATTGAGGAAAATACCGAAGCCGGGGAGACTAAAGCGGAGGAAGCTGAAAAAATTGAAAAAGCTAATACTGAGGCGAAAAAGAAATCCGGTTTAATGATTTTCAGTATAAGGAACAAAATTGTACTTTGCTTTATAATTCCGATAATTTTTATGATTATTATTGGATTTTCTGCATACAGCAGGGCTGCATCCGGAATGAGCAGCAATTTTATTGATTCAACCACGCAGACCCTCTCAACGGCTACAGAGTATATTGATATGGTATGCGAATTTATTGAGTCGGAGACCATGAGATATGCATACAATGACTCGGTAACCCAATATCTGTCAGCGAGCGGAGACAGCGTTACACAGCAGAGCCTTATTAATTCAATTAATTCGGATTTGACCTCCTCAAAGCTGTCGAATTCGTTTATTGCTAATATACATATAATACCGAGAGCAGGCAGCAAGGTAATTACATCGGCGATGTCGGAGGGACCTGACGGCACATATGATGAGTACAAGGAAACCTGTACGGATGGTATGTCAATTCTTTCATGGGTTGACAGCCATGAAACTCTGGATACAGACCTTGAGATTAAGGCGGCTGACAGCTATATAATGGCTTATCAGATGCCTACGCAGTTAAAAAATGCATGTGTTATTATTGATATAAAGGAGTCCTCCATTGTTGATTTCCTTCAGGGTCTGGACCTCGGGGAAGGCAGTATATTAGGCTTTATTACTCCGGGCGGAAATGAAGTGGTATGTGAGAATCTTGCCGAGGGTGAGGAAAGTGTTATACCTGAGGGAGAGGATGTATTTGTAACTCAGGAATTCTATCTGGGAATAGATACTACAGCCGGCGCTATTGGAAATGAAAATGTAGATTATCAGGGCGAGGAATACCTGTTTATGTACAGCGTAAGCTCTACAAATGGTGCGGTTATTTGCGCGCTTGTTCCGATGGAGCTTATTACAGGTCAGGCTGAATCAATAAGAAGTATAACGGTTATTCTTGTAATACTTGCGGTAATTATTGTGCTCGCAGTCGGAATGCTGATTGTAGCCGGTATTCAGGGCAATATGAAACAGATTTCAAGGAAGCTTGGAGAGGTTGCAAAGGGCAATCTCACCGTGACAATTAAGGCAAAGGGAAATGATGAATTTAGAGGACTTGCCGGTTCCGCTGCAAATATGGTTACGAATACAAAGAAGCTTGTAAACAAGGTTAACGGCGCTACAAGTGAGCTTGAGAAGTCTGCTAAAAACGTCGGAGAGGCCAGCAGTATTATAAGTGATTATTCACAGGATATAACACAGGCGATATCAGATATAAATGAGGGAATGGAGAGGCAATCTGTTCATGCCCAGGAGTGTGTAGCAAAGACGGATATTCTTTCAAAGGAGATACAGAATGTAAGCGTTACAGTCGAGAAGGTTGAGAGCCTTGTGAGTGAAACAGAGGGCATGATAAACAAGGGAATGAATATTGTGCAGCTTTTGGGAGAAAGAGCTCAGGAGACCACAACTATAACGACAAAGGTAGGTGAGAGTATACAGTCACTGAGCAGGGAATCGGAGGTTATAAATACCTTTATTGATATGATAACAGATATCTCCAGACAGACTAATCTCTTATCACTTAATGCTTCCATTGAGGCGGCGAGAGCGGGTGAAGCAGGAAGAGGCTTTGCAGTTGTTGCGGAGGAGATAAGAAAGCTTGCAGATGATTCTGCGAATGCTGCAAATAAGATTAGGGATAATGTCGGACATATAACGGCTCAGACTGCAAACAGTGTGGAAAGCGCAAATCAGGCACAGAGCATGGTAGCGCTGCAGACTGAGGCGGTTGAGCAGGCAATAGACGTATTTCAACAGATGCAGGCGCGTATGAATGCGCTGGTTGACGGACTCAGGCAGATAGTTGAGCAGACTGAGCGTGCCGATAATGAGCGCAGCGATACAATCAGTGCGGTCAAAATTATTTCTGATATAATTGAAGAGACGGCAAGCAGCGCAGAGACGGTAAAGGATGTAGCAAATAAGCTGCTTGAAAATGTCGAGAAGCTTAATGCTACTGCAGCTGCTCTTGATGAAAATATGGAGGGCTTAAAGACAGAGATTTCAGTATTTAAGGTTGAATAGGGGTGTATAAAACAGGCTCCTTGCATATATTTTTATAAAGAAGTGAAAAGAAAGCGGTTCTCATATGAGGGGAAATATGAGCAGATTTAAGGCAACAGTCCTGGTATTTGATATATTATTGGGGCTGTTGCTTTTGTTTATGGCAATATTCAGAAAGGATTATTATGAGGCAGGAGGTATTACGGGAAATACAGCAGAATATGATAAGGATTACGAAACTAAAAAGATTGCGATTACATTTGATGATGGTCCGCATCCATATTATACTGAGCAGCTTTTAGACGGCTTGAAGGAGAGAGGGGTACGCGCCACTTTTTTCGTGACGGGAGAGCATGCTGAGCTTCATCCGGATATAATCAGGCGGATGCAGGAGGAAGGGCATTTAATTGGAAATCATACCTATAGTCATATACAGCTGACTGACAGCAACAGCGAGAGCTTCAAGGAGGAGCTGATTAAAACAAATGAGATTATTAAGGAGATTACCGGTGAGGAGGTTCAGTATGTGCGTCCGCCATATGGAAGCTGGGACAAGAGCTTTGAGCAGGAGCTTAACATGTTTCCGGTGCTGTGGACTGTTGACCCGCTTGACTGGTGCTCAAGCAATGTATCATGTATAACGGATAAAATTGTGGAAAATGTGGAGGAAAACGACATAATATTAATGCATGATTATTATGATACTTCGGTAACTGCTGCATTAAATGCTATAGATGAACTGCTGGAGGAGGGATATAGCTTTGTTACGGTGGAGGAGATATTGTTTGACTGAGCAGGGTGTGATTAATCCGTAATAGTGTGTTTTCCTGTAATTTTCCCATACAGCCATGTGTATATCCATATGAGCAGGGGAATTGCAATCGTGGCAAGCAGACAGAGAGCGAAAAGTTTACCTGATGAAGATTTATCAAAAATTGCTGCAATCAGGGTTATTATATATAAAGCCAACAGCAGAATAATTCCTGCCCATGCGACAATCCGGCGCGAGGTTATTTTGCTGTTGGCTTTCTTTTTATCTGCATTATTCATAAAATATCTCCATTCAAAGTGTTTTTGACGTTTAATACAAGATTAACCGGATATTAAGATTATAACAGCTTTGCATACTTATGAAAAGAAAAAATTAAAAGACCAGATAT
>JAJQGF010000013.1 GCA_021200695.1 Lachnospiraceae bacterium | reverse complement strand
CATCTGGATGCATGCGTCCTCAGGATACATAGGTTTAATGTCAAAATGCTTAGTGCGGACAATTCTTACCTCCTCTTCGTCCATATAGTCATTCTCAACATACATTTTGCTGAAGGAGCCGTCCGCCTGCTTCCTGTCAACAATTCTGGTCTTATATTTCTTAAGCTGTCTCTCTATAATCTCCTCGACTAAATCAATAGAGACATACATATCATTGCTCACCTGTTCGGAACGAATTATACTACCCTTAACCGGTATTGTTACCTCTATCTTCTGCCTCTCCTTCTCAACACTAAGAGTTACATGCACCTCAGTGTCGGGATTAAAATACTTGTCCAGCTTACCTATCTTTTCTTCTACTGCCGATTTCAAACCGGGTGTAACATCAATGTTTCTGCCAATGATAATGAATTTCATGCTAATCATCCCCTTCGGTTATTTATTGTATGAACATAATACCATAATTGCACGGTTTTTGCAACAATTACACAAATTATTTACATGTTTTTGACATTGGCAGTGTCAAGAAAAAATATTATTTTTTTTGCAGATTTTGCATTTTTATTAGTTTTAGACAAAACACCTGTTTGAAAGGTTTGCATAATTTTTGCGAGCTGATTTACATAAAATTTCCGTGGATATTGTGCATAAGTCGGTGTATAAGTTCCTTTTTTGCTAATTTGGCTCTTTCTGACCTGTGGATAAGTTTTCGCAAAATATTTGGAGTAACTTTGGGTTTTACTATTGCAATTAGCTTCTTTTGTTAATTTTTTACATATCAGCAATTCAGGAATAAATTACGGGCAAATACAATATTTAGACAAATTCAGAAAATGTATATGCAGGCCTGCATCCCGGATATGACAAAAATAGCTATGCGCTTCCGCATAGCTATTTTTGTCATTAACTTTATTAGCATTAGGTTAAAAAATTCTTCTTACTGCAAGAACCTTCTTGTAGCTTGCGCTGGAGACTATAATTCCGGTCTTTGCTGTTGAAGCGTGCACAATCTGACCATCTCCGATATAAAGCGCTACATGCCCGGAATAGCATATTATATCTCCCGGCTGTGCGTTTTCAAGCCCTCCCTCTACCGCAGAGCCCTGATTTCTGTCTGCAGACGATGAATGAGGCAGGCTGACTCCGAAATTAGCATATACACTCATAACAAAGCCTGAGCAGTCAGTACCATTCGTAAGACTTGAACCACCATAAACATACGGATTTCCAACAAACTGCAAAGCGTATTCTGCAACCGCCTTACCCATCTCGCTGCCTTCTCCGGAAACAGTTACAGTTGCAGCAGCTGATGATGATGCTGACTCCGATGCCGCCTTAGCTGCCGCAGCCTCACGCGCCTTCTGCCTCTCAGCCTCCTCCTTAGCGAGTCTGGCTTCCTCCTCCTCTTTCGATTCTGCCTCAACAAATTCGGTATGAAGAGTTACATATTCCTTTGATACCCAGCCGATGCCTTCCTCGACATCCACATTTACCCACTCGTCATTTTCATCTAAAACAAGCAGCTCGTCATCAATTGGAACAAGTCCCAACACCGGTGCGTCAAGACTTGGCTCGGTGCGTACCTTAAGCGTCGTCGTTGTAACCGTTGCAATCCTCGTTCCTACCTGTCTGGCAAGCTCTACAGCTTCATCTCCGGTCACACAGAACTCTGCCTTTACATAACCCGTTACGGAGCCGGACTGAATTAAATACCAGCCATCCTCCTCCTGAATGAAGGTGCCCACTGAATCGTCATAAAGCTTTCCTACAATTTCACCATCCTCGCTCGGAAGACTTCTTATATTTACATAATTATTTACATCTGCAATAACAAGATTCTTAAAGGTTTCTTCTTCTGATACTTCCTCCTCAGCCGTCTCAACCTCCGGAAGATCCTCTGCCGCTACTATAGACTGTATTTCAATACCAGAGCTGCCTGAAGACGTGATATTCTCTAATTTATTTCCGTTTGAAATTGCAAGCGCCACACCTCCGCTCGGCAAAACAGATGACGTTGTCGCTGCATCTGCACTGATACCCATTCCATTAAAGACTATGGCTGCCGCAAGTACGGCAGAAGCTACCTTGACTGTTCTGCGAAACATTTTTCCTCCTATTGTAATATGTACTATATATTTACCTTTTCGTTTAAATTTATTACAAAATTATTACATCTGTTAACAAATATATCACTGTCTAAAGCTGTTGTCAATAAAGGTTAAATTATTGACAAGCATGTCTCTTTTTCATATAAAATGCCCAAAATATAGGCTTTTCTACTTTCTTTGACACCACATGATGTTGATTTGGCAAAAAAAGGAGCCGGATTTTACCGACTCCTTCTTCAAAAAATTTTAAATTTTTTTTAATTATTTCTTTTCTTTTCCTTATTGCAGTATGCAATAGCGCTGTATGCCGCATTGGCACCGTCTGCGGCGGCGGTCACTATCTGCCTGAGGGGCTTTCTCCTGAGGTCGCCTGCCACGAACAAGCCCGGAAGCACCGTAGCGCCGTCCTCACCTGCCGTCACATAACCGCCCTCATCCAATATAGGCAGTTCCTTTACAGCCTCCGAGCATGGAACGATGCCTACCGCAATAAAGACTGCGGATATCTCAAGCTCATACTGCTGCCCTGTCCTGAGATTATTCAACGTAAGGCCTCCGACCATGTCAGTACCATTTATTCGCTCAACAGTCGTACTGTAAAGAACACTGACATTATTACAGCCTGCCAGCTCCTTTTGCAAAATATGCGCGCCTCTCAGCTCATCTCTGCGATGAATCAGAAATACCTCGCTGCATATTTTTGACAGATACACCGCATCCTCAAGCGCCGCATCACCGCCGCCTACCACCGCGGCTCTGCGGCCTCTGAAAAATGCTCCGTCACATGTTGCGCAATATGAAACACCCCTGCCTGTAAGCTCCTCCTCTCCGCTTACTCCAAGCCTTGCGTGGTCCGCTCCCATAGCAAGTATCACCGTATGAGCCTCAAGCTCCTCATTTTTAGTTCGTATAACCTTTCTGTCGCCTTTATCTTCAACTGATATTACCTTCGCAGTCTTAAATTCCACTCCCAGCCTGTCCGCATGCTTTTTAAATGCATTTCCCATTTCAAAGCCGTCCATTGCGGGCATTCCAGGATAGTTGTCAACCTCATACGTTTTGAGAACCTGTCCGCCGCTCATGGCATTGCTTTCAAGCACAAGCAGCTTAAGCCCACCGCGTATCCCATATATTGCGGCAGCCAGACCTGCCGGTCCCGAGCCTATTATAATTAAATCGTACATATTCCTTCCTCCAATTCCGCCGCCAGGACACCCCGCCATATCGTACATATGAAAACAGCTTTAAAATATTTTTATTAAGTTTAACAATTTTTGTCTGAATATACAATATAGAGAATTTACATAATGTATGCTATACTC
>JAJQGF010000256.1 GCA_021200695.1 Lachnospiraceae bacterium | reverse complement strand
GAATAAAAAACTACATAATGCATATAATAAGTTTAAATGTTGACATAGCGCAGGAGCACTGACGCGCATAGTTAGTAATATAAGCTGTTTTGAAATTTTTAGTAAGGAGGAAAATATTATGGAAATAACAATTCGTGAACCTGGAAGTGCAATCACACATTTTATAGGAATGCTTTTGGCAGTATTTGCATCAGTGCCTCTTTTAATCAAGACGGGCCTTGATGCCGGAGGTCGGGATTTTATAGCTATGATGATTTTTATGTGCAGTATGATATTGCTTTATGGGGCGAGCGCGGCTTACCATTCTGTTAATGTCTCGGGAAAACTGCTGAGAATATTTAGAAAATTTGACCATATGATGATTTTTGTCCTGATTGCAGGAACTTATACACCGGTATGCCTGATAGTTCTCGGGGACAATCAGGGCTATGTGCTGCTTACCGTAGTGTGGACGATTGCCATTGCAGGAATGCTTGTCAAGGCATTCTGGATTAATTGTCCAAAGTGGTTTTCTTCTGTAATATATATTGCAATGGGCTGGGTATGCCTGGGTGTATTCGGAGCATTGTGGAACACGCTGCCGCATGCAGCTTTTCTATGGCTGCTCGCAGGCGGAATAATATATACTGTGGGCGGAGTTATCTATGCACTTAAGCTTCCACTGTTTAACGCAGCTCACAAATATTTTGGCTCACATGAAATTTTCCACCTTTTTGTCATGGCGGGGAGTGTATGTCATTTTGTGTTCATGTACTGTTATGTTGCCTGAGAAAAACGAGTGCAGGCCGTTGTTACTTTTCCGGATACCTGACAGGTACGAAAGCCGGAAAAGCAGCAACGGCTTTTTATTTTGACCAGATAATAGCTCAAGGTGGAGAGAAAGCTTTAAAATAAGTTAATTTCAAGTAGTTTATAAAAAATTTATATTTTTGTTAGCGCTCACCCTTGACGAGTGCTAACAAAAGTGTTATATTACAGTTAGAACAAAGGAAGAGGAGAAAATAAAAAATTAATCCGCTTGCTTGTTTGTATAAAAACACTAACAATTAAACAATATATATTAAAAGGAGGAATGACATATGTTGATGCCCAGTATTTTTGGAGAAAATTTAATTGATGACTTTTTTGAGGATTTTGCCAGACCAATGAGGAGAGCGATGAATTATGGAAGTCCGGCAAGCGGAATTATGAAGACTGATGTCAGGGAGACAGAGGGCTGCTATGAGCTTGATATTGACCTTCCGGGATATAGGAAGGAGGATGTCAAGGCTGAACTGAACGAGGGTTATCTTACTATAAGTGCCAGCACAGAGTCTGATAATGATGAAAAGGATTCCGAAGGCAGATATATACGCCGCGAGAGATATTCCGGAACCTGCAGCAGAAGCTTTTATGTAGGAGAGGATTTGACTCAGGAGGAAATCAAGGCTAAATTTGAGGATGGCATACTGAAGCTCTTTGTTCCCAAAAAGGATGAGAAGAAGGCGGTAGCCGAGAAAAAATATATTGCGATTGAGGGATAATTAAATTTAGCTTTCATTGATGCTGTTGCCTGCTCTGCTAAGGAGTGGGCAGCAGCTTTTAATGTTTGGTGAACCTTGAGTTTCCGCAAACTGTAATTAAAAAGTGACCATATCTTTCCAAAGTGCCAATCTGCTTAGAAAATTAGTTGACAACGGACATGAATAAAGACCGTTGATAATTTCAACTTCTCAATTAGCGCTGTTTTTGCGCTAACAAAAAAGAACGCTCGTCTTGACAGTAAAATCAAATCTTATTATACTATACTCATACCCCTTGATGTATTGGAGGCTGTAAAATGAGACAGTGTATGGATGCGGATAATCTGCATCGTAGATTAAAAAAAATCATTGGTCAAGTACAAGCGATTGATCGTATGGTTGATGAAGATGTTCCCTGCGAGGATATTCTGGCACAAATCAATGCAGCGAAGTCTGCCTTGCACGGCTGCGGCAAGGTGGTTCTGGAAGGGCATATTCAGCATTGCGTGAGAGATGGCATTGAACATGGTGATGCAGATAAAACGATTGCCGACTTTACATTGGCTGTGGAGCGTTTTGCGAACATGAAGTAAAAATTTTATATCTACGATTACAAAAGAGGATCAGCCTTTTTCTTGGTTGGTTCTCTTTTTCTTTTTCCACATTGACAACCCATACCCCCTTATGTATAATATTACATATACCCCTATTGGTATAGGATTGGAGTGTGTCTATGAAATTATTGATGGAAAAACTAGAAACTTTTTTAGAGAAAGGCGGCACTAAAAAGGATATTATACTCCTTGTTATTTCCGGCGTCTCGCTGCTCCTTAGTCTGACAGGATGGAATCCCTTTTCGTTTGACTTGGCATGGATTTCGATTATCCTGTGCGGTGTCCCAATTATTCTGGAAGCGATTATAGGGTTGGTCACTGCTTTTGATATTAAAGCGGATGTTCTGGTATCCATTGCCCTAATTGCCTCAGTTTGTATTGGCGAAGACTTTGCTGCCGGTGAGGTTGCATTTATCATGCAGCTGGGAGGATTGTTGGAGGATTTGACGGTTGCAAGAGCAAGAGCCGGTATCGAAAAACTGGTACATCTGACGCCGCAGACGGCACGGCTCATTACTGACGGAACAGAAAAGATCATTCCAGCAGAGGAAGTCCCTGTAGATGCTTTGCTCCGTGTCCTTCCAGGTGAAACGGTTCCCGTGGATGGTGTGATTACCTCAGGACAGACCTCTGTTAATCAAGCCGTCATGACCGGAGAGTCTCTGCCGGTAGACAAGGCGGTGGGTGATGAAGTATCCAGCGGCACAGTAAACCAATTCGGTGCTTTTGAAATGCGGGCAACAAAGGTCGGTGAAGACAGCTCTATTCAGAGAATGATTCGGTTAGTGCAGTCGGCTGATGCAGGGAAAGCAAAAATCGTAGGTGTGGCTGATCGCTGGGCTACTTGGATTGTTGTGATTGCTCTCTCTGCCGCTGCTTTAACGTGGTTCATCAGCGGCGAGATCCTCCGTGCGGTGACGATACTTGTTGTGTTCTGCCCGTGTGCATTGGTGCTTGCCACGCCTACGGCAATTATGGCGGCAATCGGAAATGCCACAAAGCATGGTTTTTTGGTGCGCGAAGGCGATGCATTGGAAAGACTTGCTTCTGTTACCAAAATCACCTTTGACAAAACAGGTACGCTAACTTATGGAACACCACAGGTTGTTGATTTCGTAAGTATTATTGACGAAATGTCCGATACCGAATTATATCATTTTTGCGCATCGGCAGAACAATTTTCCGAACATCCGCTGGGAAAAGCGATTGTCCGTTCATATAATCAGGATAATAATACGCTTCTTCTTCCTTGTGAAAAGTTTCAGATGCTGCCGGGGCTCGGTGGCTGCGCCGAGGTAAGTGGGAAAAACATCCTTGCGGGCAATCTGGAAATGC
>JAJQGF010000249.1 GCA_021200695.1 Lachnospiraceae bacterium | reverse complement strand
CTCCAGAAGGGAGAAATAAAGCGCTGGCTTATAAGGAGCCTTTTTTTATCCTCCGTAAGCTCCTCCGTGTAATCATCGGTTGCCTGACTCAGAAGTATTATGCCTCCGAGGCGGTGACAGCCTGTGTCAAATATGCCGGAGGTGCCGCACCACGGTATTCCGTGGATATGGGGCGTATTGCCGTCGACCGATATAAGATTAATATCCCCGTTTATGAGAGGAGTGTCAAAAAGAACGTGCCAGAGAGCCGTATGTGTGGATTTACCAATGCCGGAATGACCGGCGAAGAGCCATGCCCTGTCGCGATAAAGAATTGAGGCGGAGTGAATGGCTGCCATGCCGTGAAGCTGTGCAAGATATAGGAAGCACAGTCTTATTGCATGGAATATATTTTCACGAAGCTTTTCGTCAAAGGGCGGAATGCAGTGCAGAACTACATTTCTGCCGTCTCTTGACATTGCCGCCTCTGATATTTGGGGCGCAGCAGGAAAGAGGAAAATATATTTTTCCTTAAATTCCATTATAACAAGCTCTGAGGTTCTTATGATAACTCTTCCATTTTCATGTATGGCGGGTGCGCCCGGTATGGCTGTTATAGTCTGGTCAGGTGTGAATGCTGCATAATCCTGACAGACTGTGTATACAAAGGGCTCAAGCTTTGAACTGAAGCAGCCGCGCGGACCACAGAGCCTTATTTTAAGTCCGGCGATTTCCAGAGCCATGACATCCTCTCCCATATGAGGTGAGGATAATTCTGATGTCTTAAGCATACCGAGTGAATTAAGTCTTGACAGGTATATGTCTATGTCTTTTTTTATCTGTTCATGCTCAGCGTCGGATACATTGAAATGCTCAATACACAGTCGGGTCAGCTCATCTGAGGACATATCCTTCTCAAGGGCCTCCCATATAAATTCTCCCGTAGAGTTAATCTGTATGCCTCTTTTGCGGTCTGCAGTCATCTGACCATAAGGCAGTATATATTTTACATTTGCTATTTCTTTAAGCATGTAGCAGTCATTGCGGCGCATATTGTAGGAATCTCCTGCTTAAGTGTTATTTTTATGCCGGCGGTAAGCTGCCGGATATAAAACAATTATAGCATTATCAGAGTGAAAATGCTATTATATATATGGAGTTGTAAAAGCTCAGCTTTGCGCACATGCCGGTATCAGTTTGAACCGTGCGGCGCGTCTGGAGAACGGAGTGGCTATATATGGAGTCCTTTGAGCGGAAACAGTCTGATATAGAAAAGCTGTTAAAAGAGGGAAAAACAGTACAGATAATGCCTGAGGGATACAGCATGTATCCGCTGTTCGTGCCGGGCAGGGATTGGGCTGTGATAGAACCCTTATCAGGGAAAAAGCCCAAAAGGGGCGATGTGGTGCTTTACCGAAGGAAAAACAGTATCCTGGTGCTTCACAGAGTGTACAAATGCAGGGGAAATTCCTGTTACATGGTCGGAGATAACCAGAGCGAAACAGAAGGGCCGATTGGGGAAGAGTGCATACGCGGAATTTTGATTGGTGTTGTTAGAAGGGGAAGCTACCTGCCGGTATCAAATCCGTTATATAAGCTGCTTTCAGGCCTTTGGCTGCTGCTAAGACCGTTACGCCCCGCGCTCAGTGCCGCGGCAGCATATTTAAAGCGCGTATTTATGAGAAGGTGAAAACAGGTATGAGCATAATGATATGATTAATGTATAAAATAGTGCAATTTTGCTAAAATTTATTTTACATTCACAAATATTGATGTTATAATGAACAAAAGCGGATAGTGGGGACGCAGAAGCCGCCGTTGCTAATATGATTGAAAGGTGGATATGTCTATGAAAATTCAGGATTTTACCAATATGGAGAAATTTGAGGAGATTATGGCAAATTGGGCTAAAGCCACAGGACTTGCAACTGTAGCGGTTGGTGCTGACGGAAAATATATTTCTGAATGTTATAATTTTACGGACTTCTGTATAAAGCTTACGAGGGGCAGTGCTGAAGGAAGACGCCGCTGTGAGCAGTGTGACAGAGAAGGAAAGGGTGTATATCATTGTCATGCGGGTCTGATTGATTTTGGCATAGACCTTGTTGTAAACGGTGAAAAGGTAGGCTCTGTCATCGGAGGACAGGTTCTTCCGGATAATCCTGATGAGGCTGCATTCGCAAGGGTTGCAAGGGAAATTGGAGTGGATGAGGATACTTATCTTAAGGCTCTTGACAAGGTAAACGTCCGTACTGAGGAAGCCATAAAGGCATCTGCTAATCTTCTCGGAGATACTCTTAATAATTTTATTAATTCAGAGTATAATTCAAAGTTCAGCGGGCAGCTTATAGAAAGATTATCTACCGGAGTATCTGAGTGCGAAAAGCTTGTAAAGGATATTCAGCAGAACACCTCGGATCTTAACCGCATTCAGCAGCGGCAGAATATTCTGGCACTTAATGCAAGTATTGAGGCGGCGAGAGCGGGTGACGCAGGTAAGGGATTTGCGGTTGTTGCCAAAGAGGTGGGCAATCTTTCCGTTGAGAGCAGACAGCTCAACGAGCAGATTACTAAGACCATAGACAGCATTTCTCAGGTTGTACATAATATGACTGCCGACGGAGAACTCTGATTCAGTTAAAATTAAATGGGCCTGTATCGGTAGTATACGATGCAGGTCCTTATTTGCGCAAAGCTGCTGTTAGGACAAGGCATGACAAAGGGAAGGAGCCGGCTTGAAAATAATTAAGAGAATATTTTACACAATTTGTATAATGGTTATGTTGGGATGTGCAGGTATTCTTTATTGTGCGTTAAATCCCCAGGTCACAGAAAAGCTTGCGGCGGCGCTTGAGGAAAACACGGAGGATATTACGGCGGCGGGAGTGCTGTATAATGATGATGCTGACACTGACGGCACAGCTTTGGAAGACAGCGGCGCTGACGGGACAAATCAGCAGGCGGCTGACAAATCGGGGGAAGCGGATACACAGGCATATCAGACGCCTGAAGACAGTAATGTTACAGCTCCGGACGAGGTAGACGGCAAAAACGGATATGAACCTATAAAGGATGTCAGCGAGCAGATTGCTGACACAGAGGCACAGTCCCTGAAGGAGGAGCTTGACACAGGTGAGCTCGGGAGCAGCCTTGATTTTGATGAGGAGAAATATCCGTATTATGCGATGCTTGAGGATAACCTGAAGAAGCTTTACAAACAGATTTATGCCAATGCAAGCGAGACGATTGTATCCTTTGCGCCTGTCGAGGAGGTAAATACCACTGAGCTTAAGACAGCCTTTGAGGCATTTTTTAACGACCACCCTGAGATATTCTGGATACAGACGGGATATTCCTGCAAATATACTCAGGATGGGCAGTGTGTGGAGATAATACTTAAATATTATCCGATAGTAAATAATCTGGAGGCGGCTGAGAATGACTTTGAGGCGCAGGCACAGAATATAATAAATGGCGCATCAGAGCTTGAGACAGATTATGATAAGGAAAAATATGTGCATGACGCGCTTATCACGAAGGTTGACTATGATGCGTCTGCGGATATGAACCAGAGCGCATATAGTGCTCTTGTAAACGGAAGCAGTGTATGTGCCGGATATGCCAGAGCCTTTCAATATATCATGCAGCAGATGGAAATTCCAACATATTATTGCACAGGTTACTCGGGAGAGGAGCATGCGTGGAATATTATAAAGCTTGGGGAAGAATATTATAATGTGGATGTCACATGGGATGATACGGAACCGTCTACATATAATTATTTTAATAAGACGGATGCTGATTATGCACAGACGCATGTTAGAAAGAACCTGTCCGTGTATCTGCCTGCATGTAATGGGACTGAATATACCGCGGAGGAGGGCGAAGAACCGGAAAATGTTGAAATTCCGCAGGATGCCGTGGTAGATAAGACAGTTCAGCCCCTTACCTGGGACAGCGAAAGTACAAAAGAGAGTGAGGAGGATACTGCGTCAGAGGCATTGAAGCGTGCGGGTGTAGAACAGTCAGAGGTTATTGACACGCTGGAGGATTATTACAACGACTGCTATACGCAGCTTGTCAATCTTGGAAGCGGCGACAGACAGTTTATAAATGTTGTGACGGAGGTTGAGTGGATTGTAATAGAGCAGGAGTATTCCACCGGCAGATATGAAGACGGTTATGTGAAGGCTGCGCTGGAGGAGCTCGGCATGGAGCGTTTTGCAATACAGATAGAGGCGGAAAATTTAGGTGATGGATATTACAGGCTGTATCACAATGTAGTTACATGGAGAGACTGATATCCGATAATTATTATTGAGCTTTGATTACCTTTTTTATGGCGTCAAAGCTCTCTTTGCTTATATCATGCTCTATGCGACATGCATCTTCGGTTGCAATTTTTGCATCTACGCCGAGACTGATAAGCCATGTGGACAATAGCTCGTGGCGCTCGTAAATCATCTCGGCTATTTCCCTGCCGGCTTCGGTAAGATAAATAAACCCTTCCTTTGTGACTGTGATATGACCGCTCTCACGCAGATTTTTCATTGCCACGCTTACACTTGATTTCTTAAAGCCAAGCTCGGCTGCAACATCTACTGAGCGCACTACGGGATGTGATTTGCTCAGCATTAGGATAGTTTCAAGATAGTTTTCTGCGGATTCATTTTTTTTCATTTATATTAATCCTTTCGGTTATGGCTGTGGCAGTCATTGTATACATTAGCTACAGTTTATCATATTTTTTATGGTGTGGCAAACGTAAAATGTGAAAATAAGCGCTTGACTTTAAATGTGAGTTAGAATATACTAACTCATGTAAGAGAACAAATGCTTCAGATTTTTATGTAAATTAAGCCCGTGCATATTCGGGCTCACAGGAGGTATGGCAAATGGGAACGCTTATTGTGATTGCGGTTCTTGTATTGATAGTAGGGCTTATAATAAGAGGTATGGTTAAGGATAAAAGGAATGGCAAATCAATTCAATGCGGGGGAGACTGCAGCCACTGCGGCGGACATTGTTCGCATTCCTAGCATTATCCGTTACATTGTTTTATTCTGGTCTGTTATTCTGTTTTTTTAATATTTTTTCCAGCATGAAGGCATAAAGAGTATGAGCATGGGAAACAGCTCAAGCCTTCCTGTGAGCATGTCAAAGATTAGTACGCATTTTGAAAACGGGCTGAATATTGAGAAATTGTGTGAAGGCCCGACCATTCCAAGTCCCGGTCCTATGTTGTTAAAGGTGGCGAGTACTGCGGTAAAATTTGTGGTAAAGTCAAACTCATCAATTCCAATAAGCAGTATAGAGGCAAACATTAATAAAAAGTATATTGCAATGTATGCACTGGTAGAGCGCAGCGTCTCATCAGGCAGGGTATGGCCGTCCATGCTTATTTTTTTGACCATTCGTGGGTGAATAATCATGGACAGCTCTTTTTTTACCGATTTCATAAGTATTATCAGTCGTGATACCTTTATACCGCCGCCGGTGCTGCCTGCACATGCCCCGCTGAACATGAGCAGTATAAGGATTGTCCTGGAGAGCTGAGGCCACATGTCGAAGTCTACAGTGGAAAAGCCTGTCGTTGTAATTATGGAGCCTACCTGAAAGAAGGCATGGCGGACGGCTTCCGACAGAGAGGGATACATTCCGTGGATATTCCATATGATTACGCCGGCGCTTGCAAGTATAATGATGATGTACCACTTAAATTCCTCGATTGAAAATGCCTCCTTAAGCTGTCTGCGGAGCAGACAGAAGTATACGGTGTAGTTTACACCGCTGAGAATCATAAACAGGGTAATCATATTTTGCTGCAGCGGAGTAAAGGAGGCTATGCTGTCATTGTGGGTTCCAAAGCCGCCTGTTCCTACAGTGCCAAAGATAGTGGTAAGGGAATCAAAGAGGTTCATGCCGCACAGCATAAAAACGACTGTGCCGGCAACCGTCATTCCGATATAAATCTGGTATAAAATCTTAGCTGTGTCCTTTACTCTGGGTACAAGCTTTCCCACAGAGGGGCCGGGGCTTTCCGCGCGCATAAGATTCATTGTGGAGGCGCCCATAAGTGGAAGAATGGCCATGATAAAAACAAATACACCCATGCCGCCTATCCAATGTGTAAAGCTTCTCCAGAACAGGCTGGCATGGCTTAATGACTCGATATCGTTAAGTATACTTGCACCTGTCGTTGTGAAGCCTGAGGCAGTCTCAAAAAGGGCATCTATAAAATTGGGTATTTCTCCGGTAAACATAAACGGGAGAGCGCCGAAGATACTCATTATCAGCCAGCTGAGAGCTACAGTTACAAAGCCCTCTCTGGTATACAGCTCAGAGCGTCTGGGATTTTTGCGTTTCAACAGGTACCCGCATAAAAGACATATTAAGGAAACGGCGATGTAGGCGGCGCAGGATTTGTATTCGCCGTAAATGGCGCCTACCACCGCAGGTAATATTAAAAAGGCTGATTCAAATTCAAGTATCCAGCCGATTATATATACTATGATTGAAATATTCACATCTAGTCCTCCAGAATATCTTTTATTCCGTTTAATCTCGAATGAGTGGTCACTACCACTACAAAATCTCCGACCCTTATTTCATCACGGCCTCCGGGAATAATGGGAAGTCCGTTTCTTGTGATTGAGCATATGAGAAGGTTTTTCTTAAAATGAAGCTTTTCAAGCGGTGTATCAGTGACCGCGGAGGGCTCCTTAATGTAAAATTCAAGTGCCTCCGCACGTCCGCCCTCAAGCTTGTACAGGTTTTCAACATTGCTGTTTAGGGACTCATTCATTGAACGGGCATATTTCACAATTACATCTGCGGTTAAAAGTCTCGGGTATGTGATGCTGTCGAGACGGATATCTCCAAGCACGCTGTTGAAATTTATCCTGTTTATTTTTGTCACGACCTTTGCATGTGACTCCTTTTTGGCAAAGAGCGAGAGAAGTATGTTCTCTTCGTCAAGTCCTGTGAGTGCGGCAAAGCCGTCAACAGATTTAAGCCCCTCCTGAAGGAGAAGCTTTTCCTCAGTGCCATCACCGCATATTACGGTTGCTTTTGGCAAAAGCCCGCTTAAATGCTCACATCTTGCGGGGTCACGGTCTATTATTTTGGTTTCAATGCCGACAGCGATAAGCCTTTTTGCGAGATAATAGGTAATAGTGCCCCCACCGACCAGCATTGCGGTGTGTACACGACCGGTTTCGATGCCTATTTTCCTGAAAAATTCCGTAGCCTTAAGCGGAGTCGAGACTATTGCCACGATATCTCCCTCCTGGAAAACAAAATCGCCTCTTGGGATAAAAACTTCATCGCCGCGCGTGACAACGCATACAAGCACATCGCATTTAAGTGTGGTGCGTATATGAATAAGTTCGTAATTATTTAAAAGACAATTTTCTGTTACACGAAAGTGAAGAAGTTCAATTCTTCCTTTGGAAAAGGTATCAATCTTTACTGCTGAGGGAAATTGAAATATGCGGGCAATTTCAGAGGCAGCTGCAAGCTCGGGATTGATAATCATGGCAAGTCCAAGCTCGTCTCTGAGAAATGAGAGCTCATCATTATATATGGGATTGCGTACCCTGGCTATCGTCTTACAGTGCCCGGCTTTTCTGGCAATCACGCAGCACAGAAGATTCTGCTCGTCGGAGCCTGTAACTGCAATCAGAAGGTCAGCATGCGATATGCCGGCTTCGCTTAAAGTCTGATAGCTTACGCCGTTGCCTACAATTCCCATAGCGTCGAGGTCATCGGTGATGGATTTCACCTTTTCCTTGCTCTCGTCTATTACAATTATATTATGATTTTCTCCGTTAAGGTTCTCCACAAGTGTGTATCCGACTTTACCGCAGCCGACTATTATAATATCCATAAGCTTTTCACCTCTGTGCTTAATATTCTAATTATAGCATTTCTTATATGCATTTGCAAAACACATAAAAACCTCCTGTAAAAAGCAATTCGTCATGCTTCATTATAGGAGGTTTAAATTAAAATTCAATAATTATTTTAAATTTTACCAGAACCTTTTAAATTCAGTAATTTCTTCATCGCCAGTACCTTTAATAACGTCTGTAAGCTCATGAAGGGCTTCAACATATTTACCGTATGCCTCAAGAGCTATATCAAACAGGCGGAGAGCTTCAGCACGGTCGCCCTCCTCGTTGGCATACCAGCAGTTGCATGCGGTGGTGTGGAGGTTATCATGCGCCTCAAAGGATTTTTTAAATGCCGCTGAGCCTGTGATTCGCTCGTCGGTCTGTGCGGCAAACCATTTGCCTATTTTACAGCCGCGCGGGTTGTTAAGCTGTTCAATTTTAAGATGCTCAAAGCCGGCAATAGTATTGTAGAGGCGCCATGTGAAGATAAGATGGTCAACCTCATATATATTGAGCCAATCAAGTGTTGTAAGCTTAGAGCGGTTTCTGGCCATATCACTGCGGGCATTGTCTATGTCCCTGGATATATGGAAGAAATGCTTGCCTGTGTCCATACAGTCTGAATAAAGGGTCTCGCAGACGGCACCCAGAGCTTCGTTTGACGCAATGTAATTCTGGGTAAGAGCGGACTGGGTGTTGATTTCCTCGTATATGTTTTCAATAGCCGTATTGACGCCCTCGAGCTTATCTGACATGCTTGAGAGGCTCCGTATGGACTTATGGAAGCTTTCAGCACCCTCCTTAAGATGGTTTGTAGTGGCATTTACAGAGCCGGAGAGATTGTCTATTCCGCTCAGAAGCTCTTCAACGTAGCGTACTACAGTTTCAGCACAGTTCGTGGTATTTGAGGAGAGCTCACCTACCTGCTGTGCAACAACGGCAAAGCCTCTCCCGGCTTCTCCCGCACGGGCGGCCTCAATGGAGGCGTTCAGAGCCAGCAGGCTGCTGTTTTCTGCCAGATCCTTTACAGTGTCTATAATCTTCGTAATCTTTTCCGCATTTTCCCTGAAAACGGCAATCTGACCGTTTATATCGTAAACCTGCTTTGCCGATTCATCAACAATGGAGATGCTGTGGTTCATATCCTCAGTGCAGGATTTTGATGCCTCCATTATATCATGCGAGCCATCCTGAATCGATTGCGCGGCATATTGAATATTTACAATAGAATCGCCAAGCTCCTTATCTGAGGCATGCATATCCTTCATGGATACCGACATGGAGGTAATCTGCTCTATCATGTCTTTAATAATTGAGCTGTCTCCGATACGTGTCATTGAGTCATTAAGCCTCATTACAAATTCGTTGTTTCCCTTAAAGGCAGCCTCAAGGACGGAGTTATATTTTTCCGCAATTTCAGCATTGTGAAATGCCGAGGCGTCAATGGGAGTGAAATCACCGGCCGCAGTATTCTCCATACACTGCATTAAAAGCTTCATGTCTGCTTCATAATTTCGAGATTCGTCATTTCTTTTGTGAAACATATATGCACCTCCGACAAAAACTTTAGCTCAATATATTAAATTATATCACAAAAATATAAAACGATAAACCCTTTAATTAAAAGAGCTTACCGTCACTTAACTGCGGAAGAAGGGACTTGAACCCTCACGAGCGCAATGCTCACAAGATCCTTAGTCTTGCTCGTCTGCCAGTTCCGACACTTCCGCGTTTGTACTTTATACGGTGTTCTCACCGCGCAAATAGTATATTATCATTGCACAATAAAAATGTCAACAACTTTTTTTACTTTTTATTTTTCTTGTTATTTTTCTGTTTTTATTTTGTTTTTTTGCATGATTTTATTATTGTCTAAAAAGGCAATATGTTATATACTATCAGATATATAAGTATTCTGCTTTTGCAACGCGAAATTGAGCGGAACGTAAGTGAAAACAAATTAATAAGGATGGTATATTGATATGGCATTATTAGAGCAGTGGAGGTCAGTGGCATATAACGAGGCTTCAGGAAGAGACAGGCTGCAGAAGCTCTGGGCGGCATATTTCGAGGAGGAGAAGGAGATTTATTCCATACTTCTTAAGGAGCCTGACGAGACTGTAAAGGGTACGGTAAAGGAGCTCGCTGACAGATTTCACGTTTCCATTATGACGATGACAGGTTTTCTGGACGGCATTAACGACAGCCTTGTCGAGGCAAATCCTATTGAGGAGATGGAGGAGGATACTGAGGTAAATCTGTGCTTTGACAAGGAGCGCTTATATAAAAATATGGTAGCTGCCGAGGCTGATTGGCTTTATAACCTTGATGAGTGGAAGGATATTTTTGATGATGATACAAGAAGCAGACTGTACAAAGAGCAGAAATCGTCCACTACCATTGTCAAGGATAAAAAGATTTACCCCAATGACCCCTGCCCGTGCGGAAGCGGCAAGAAATATAAGAAGTGCTGCGGCAAAAATAAGTAGCTGTTAACAACGAAAAGGGCTTATTCCCGAGGGGAAGAGCCCTTTTATATACCGGGGAAGGTGGTACGCTTTATGAAGGTGATTAAAGAAATAAGATGGAATGTAATGCTGAAGGGTATTTTATATATTATTCTGGGAATTATCGCGCTGGCGCTCCCTGAAACTATGGAAAAAACTATAGGCTATCTTCTTGGGGTTGTGCTGATAATTGCCGGGGGTATATCGATAATAAGCTATTTGCTCAGGGATGTGCGCGAGAATTACTATAGGGATGACTTCGTATTTGGACTTGTGGAAATTGTTATTGGAATTATTGTACTGCTTAAGGTGGAGATAATAATATCGCTGATTCCGATACTGTTCGGAATATTGGTTATTATAAGCGGCTGTACAAAGCTTCAGGACGCAGTGGATATGAAGCGGATGAATTACGCGGGCTGGATAGCGATGCTGATACTTGCCTTGATTAACATTGTATTGGGGCTGGTGCTTATCTTCAATCCGTTTGCAGCTGTAGAGCTTATGTTCAGGGTGATTGGCATCGGACTTATTTTCAGCGGTATTACGGACTGCGCCGCAGCATTGTATTTTGCCCGGAGAATGAGGAGGTATGATACGGAGGCTGTGGAGAGCTCATACGAAGAGGTTACGGAGGAAGAGAAGGAATAAATGAATATAGCATCTTTTTTACAGCCAAAGCTTGATGTGTCTTATCTTCGTGACAACATGACCCTGAGGCAGGGGCTTGAAAAGCTCAGAAGAAGCGGATATTCCGCAATACCTGTAATAGATTCTGAGGACAGGTATGTGGGAGTTGTAAGTGAGGGGGATTTTCTTTGGAATATTCTTGCAAATAACGAGTCGCTTGACGGCATAACAATGAAGCGCACCGAATATCTGACGGTGAGGGATATAATCCAGAATGGCAAGATAAAAGCCGTATGCATAGATACCAATATGGAGCAGCTTCTTGAGCAGGCAAAAAATCAGAATTTTGTTCCTGTTATCGATGACAGGAGTGTTTTTATCGGGATTGTTACGAGAAGAGATATTATTACATATTTTATGAATAAAAATTAAAAATAATCGGAAAAGAGGATAAAGCCATGAAAAAATTGGAAGAATATGTAAGAAGCATACCTGATTTCCCTGAGAAGGGTATAATTTTCAGGGACGTGACAAGCGTGCTTCAGGATGCAGACGGACTGAGGCTTGCGATAGATTCCATGCAGGAAAGGATAGCTGATTTGGAGTATGATGTGGTCGCCGGTTCTGAGTCAAGAGGATTTATCTTCGGAACACCTATTGCATACAATAACCATAAGCCCTTTGTGTTAATAAGGAAGAAGGGAAAGCTTCCTTGTGAGACTGTTGAGGCAACTTATGAGCTGGAGTACGGAACAGCCACGCTTGAGCTTCACAGGGACAGTATTAGACCCGGACAGAGGGTGCTTATTGTTGATGACCTTATAGCTACAGGGGGAACAACGGAGGCTATGATAAGACTTATAGAGTCTCTCGGCGGAAAGGTGGCCGGCATCGTTGTGCTGATGGAGCTTGCGGGACTGAAGGGTCGTGAACGGATTAAGGACTACCGTCTGGAATCGGCAATCTGTTATCCGGGGAAATAAGACAAAAGGAATTTCCTACAAGGAGCAATCGGTATATGACAGAAGAAAAAAATGATATCGTTCTCGATGAACCCATAAGTAAATCAGAGGACTTTGTAGAGCCGGAAAAGCTGTACAATGACCTTATAAATCATGTGCGCAAATATCATCCGAGCGATGATATTTCCATGATAGAGAAGGCATACACAGTTGCATGTGAAGCGCATAAAAATCAGTTTAGGAAATCCGGAGAGCCCTATATTATTCATCCTCTTAATGTGGCTATTATCCTTGCTGACCTTGAGATGGACAAAGAGACCATTGTCGCAGGAATTCTCCATGACGTGGTTGAGGATACGGTAATGACAGAGGAGGACCTTGAGCGGGAGTTCGGGGCAGATGTTGCACTTTTAGTGGACGGAGTTACAAAGCTTGAAAAGCTTCCTCTATCCGCAGGCGGAGACCAGCCTGATGCCAAGCTTGAAATGCAGGCGGAGAATCTGCGCAAAATGTTCCTTGCAATGGCAAGGGATATACGGGTCATACTTATAAAGCTTGCGGACAGACTTCACAATATGCGGACACTCAAATATCAGAAGCCTGAGAGCCAGCAGAGGATAGCAAAGGAAACTCTGGAAATATACTGTCCTATTGCGCAGAGGCTCGGTATAAGCAAGCTTAAGATTGAATTGGACGATTTATCGCTTAAATACCTTGAACCCGATGTGTATTATGACCTGGTGGATAAAATTGCAATAAGAAAGAGCGTCCGCGAAAAATATATTCAGAGCATAGTGGACGAGGTGAGTGAGCATATAGCCAATGCAGGTATAGAGGCTAAGGTTGACGGCCGTGTAAAGCATTTTTTCAGCATTTATAAGAAAATGAAGAACCAGAACAAGACCCTTGACCAGATATATGACTTATTTGCGGTACGTATCATAGTTGCCACAGTGAAGGACTGCTATGCTGCGCTTGGTGTAATACATGAAATGTATAAGCCTATACCCGGCAGATTTAAGGACTATATCGCAATGCCTAAGGCAAACATGTATCAGTCCCTGCACACGACGCTTATCGGAAGCAACGGACAGCCATTTGAAATCCAAATCAGAACCTTTGAAATGCACAAGGCTGCCGAGTACGGTATTGCCGCGCATTGGAAATACAAGGAGGCCTCAGACGGCAAAAAGGTGGAGACACAGGAGGAGGAGAAGCTTGTATGGCTCAGACAGATTCTTGAATGGCAGCGGGATATGTCTGACAATAAGGAGTTTATGAACCTTCTCAAAAATGACCTTGATTTGTTTGCCGACAGCGTATACTGCTTTACTCCTACGGGAGAGGTTAAGAATCTTCCCGCCGGCTCTACCACAATAGATTTTGCCTACAGTATACATTCAGCAGTTGGCAACAAAATGGTAGGTGCAAGGGTAAACGGCAAGCTTGTGACAATAGATTACAGGATAAAAAACGGAGACCGTATAGAGATAATAACCTCCCAGAATTCCAAAGGACCGAGTCGTGACTGGCTCAGCGTGGTAAAGAGCACTCAGGCAAAAAACAAGATAAACCAATGGTTCAAAAACGAATTAAAAGAGGATAATATTATAAAGGGAAGGGAGGTTCTCTCAAATTACTGCAGGACTAAAAATATAAATCTGCCGTCGTTGTTAAAGCAGGATTATATGGAAGAGGTGATGCGCAAATACGGCTTCCGTGATTGGGATTCCGTGCTTGCAGCTCTGGGACATGGCGCGCTCAAGGAGGGGCAGGTCGTAAACCGAATGCAGGAGATGTACGACAGAGACCATAGGAGAGAGCTCACTAATGAGGAGGTGCTCGCAGGCATTGCTGAGGCTTCCGGGTCATCTACCGGCAAAGCTGCACATATGAAGGCAAAGAGCGGAATTGTTGTGCGTGGTATGACGGATTTATCGGTACGCTTTTCAAAGTGCTGCTCACCTGTGCCAGGAGATGAGATAATAGGCTTTGTAACCAGAGGGCGTGGAATTTCGATACACCGCACGGACTGCGTAAATATTTTAAATCTGCCTGAGCTTGAAAGGGTAAGGCTTATGGATGCGGAATGGCAGTCCGCAGACGCAGCAGGCGGAGTATCGGAGAAATATGTTGCGGAAATCAGAATATTTGCTAATAACCGGAACGGCCTTCTGGCAGATATATCCAAAGCCCTTACAGAAAAAAATATTAATATTCTGTCCATGAATACCAAGACAAGCAAGCAGGGAATTGCAACGCTTCAGACTACCTTTGAGATATCGGGAAGAGATGAGCTTAACCGTGTGATTGAGAAAATCAGGGGCATAGAAAGTGTAATTGATATAGAAAGGACTGCAGGCTGATGGGAAATATTAAAATTGGTCGTATCGTGCTGGGTGTGTATGGCACAAACTGTTATTTTTTATACAGAGAGGGAGAGAATAAGGTAATTATTGTTGACGCTCCTGATTACGGAGACTCTATCTGTGCAAATATGGAAAAGAATGGTTTTCAGGTTGCGGGAGTGCTTTTAACGCACGGTCACTTTGACCATATTTGGGGTGCCGGGAAGCTTCGCACCGCAGCATCTGAGAGCGCGGAAAAACGCGGAGAACAGCCTGTCAGAGTCTATGCCGCAGAGGAGGAACGAGAACTTCTGATGGACACAAATATGAACGTATCTGCCGCGATGAAGCGGCCGTGCAGTTTTAAAGCAGACGTGTATGTCAGGGACGGCGATGTTATAACAATAGCCGGAATGACCTTCAGGGTGCTCCTGACACCGGGACACACAAGCGGAAGCTGCTGCTATTATTTTGAAGAGGCAGGCTTTCTGCTGTGTGGCGACACGATTTTTCTTGAATCGGTGGGAAGGACAGACTTTCCGACAGGAAGCATGAGTGCCCTGGTACGGTCTGTTAAGGAAAAGCTGTTTATACTGCCTGATGATACAAAGCTTTATCCGGGGCATGGAGAAGCTACAACCGTCGGACATGAGAAAAAATACAATCCCTTTCTTGTGTAGGCGGCAGGCGTTTAGTGCAAAGCAGATATTTATGTTAAGCCCCGGTGCGGGACATACCGCCGGGGTAATATTTTGGACTTTTACATGGAGGAGATATGGAAAAGCTTACTTATGTCCTGATTGATTACGAGCATTTTGCGTATGATATTCATTCACTTTTGAAGGCATTTTATCCCGAAAAAAATATTAAATGCATTACCGCTGACAGAGAGAACGAGGCCGCGGAGGCGGACATATTTGCAAGCTTCCACTTTTCCGTGACAGGAGTGACTGTGTTACTTGAGGGCAGTGAGTATTGCCTTGATTTTGAAAAGGAGACATCTGTATTGTCGAAGGAGTATAAGGAGAGGTTCGGCCTTTTTTTATATAAGCTGTTAAATGAGCATACGGGAAGGTCGCTTCCGTGGGGCAACCTTACGGGAATTCGCCCAACAAAGCTTGCGTATAGAATGCTTGATGCGGGAAGCTCTCCTGAGGAGATTGCAGATTTTTATATGCGGGAGCATTTTGTCAGCTTAAAAAGGGCCGAACTTGGAATCGATATTGCCATGAGGGAGAGGGAAATACTTGAGGGTATTGCACATGAACCCGTGGAGGGAGATGTCCACGGATATACAAGAGGCTACAGCCTTTACATAGGAATTCCGTTTTGTCCTACTACGTGCCTGTACTGCTCATTTACTTCATTCCCAATTGCACGCTATAGGAATCTTGCCGATTCATACATAGATTGTGTTATAAAGGAGATGCAGTTTATTTCAACGCATTATTCGCACAAGATACTTGACAGTGTGTATATAGGCGGCGGAACCCCCACTACTTTGGAGGCCGGACAGCTTGACCGGCTAATCAGCAGTCTGGAGAAGCTTTTTGATTTAAGTACTGTTAAGGAATTTACAGTCGAGGCTGGAAGGGCTGACAGCATAACAGAAGAAAAGCTGAAAGTGCTGTATAGGCATGGTGTGAGTCGGATATCGGTTAATCCACAGACTATGAAGCAGGAGACGTTGGATATAATAGGCAGACGTGCAAGCGTAGAGCAGGTATTGTCCGCATATGAGCTTGCAAGAGGTATGGGCTTTGACAATATAAACATGGATTTGATTCTGGGTTTGCCCGGGGAGAGCGCGGAGGATGTAAGGAGGACAGTGGACAGCATTGTGAAGCTTGAACCTGACAGCCTGACCGTACATTCCCTTGCCGTAAAGAGAGCGTCAGGATTAAATAGATGGATTCAGGAAAACGGAATAGAAATGTTAAATAATACGGAGGAGACTATGGAGATAGCCGCCGATGGAGCAGGTCAGCTTGGAATGAAGCCTTATTATCTCTACAGACAGAAAAATATGTCCGGAAACTTTGAAAATGTGGGTTATGCCACTCCGGGAAAATACGGATTATATAACATTTTAATCATGGAGGAGAAACAGACGATCATAGCGTGCGGTGCTGGTTCGATTACCAAAAGGGTATTCCCGGATGGAAAGATTGAACGGTGCGAGAATGTGAAGGATGTGGCTCTCTATATAGAAAAAATCGACGAAATGATTGAGAGGAAGAGGAGATTATTAGGAGAAGTATAGAGTATCCTCTCTGCTAAAAAAGTACAAGAAATGATGTAGAGTACATCAAAAGTACATCAAATTTTTACTTGATGGTACGGAATAATACGCAATAAATATGAATACCTGAATATTGTGCCTTAAAGGACAATCTCATTTTTATGAATGGGGCTGTCCTTTTTTGTTATAGTCAAACACTATTTTTTAATTGAAGGAGGTTCAGGTATGAACAACACAGCGTTAAGAGCAGAGGAAACCAAGAAACAAAACATTATTTTTATCAGCGAAGCACATGAGAAGTTCTACTATGAAAAATTGAACGAGGTACGTTGTCAGGATGCGTACCATAAGGCATTGGTATATTGTCTTGGAATTTGCAACGACACCAGAAGAAACATTAACAGTATTTATGATTTTAAGAGAGGGCTTGTAAAGCCGAAGTGCCTGCATGAAGGCTGGCAGACAAGCGGGAGCATGAAAGTGGTGCGTATGGCATTTAACCTGTACTGTAACGGAACAC
>JAJQGF010000309.1 GCA_021200695.1 Lachnospiraceae bacterium | reverse complement strand
CATTTTTCCCAAAGTATTTCATCATTGCAACCTGGGAATAGGCTCCCTCCGCCCCCTGAAATACCACTCTGGCATTCTCGGTATCAAGCTCCGATACTTCTATAAACGGAAGCCTTCCCTGACTTCCATGTCCGGCAAGCATGCGGTACTGAAGCTTTCTGCTCATGGACATAATCTGCTCGAACAGCTCCTCAACCCCATGACTGTTAAAATCATTATGAGTAAGCGACTTTACCTTTTCAAGCTTTTCCTGCTCCCGCTTCCTGTCAAAGACCTTCCTGCCTGTTTCAATTTTATATTCTGCAACCTGACCGCATATTTCCATTCTCTTTTCATATAATTCAACAATGCGGGCGTCTATATCGTCCAGTTGCTCCCTAAGGTTCAATAAATCCATGCTTTATCCTCTTTTATCGTATAATAAGATGAGCGTTAAAATGTCCAATCCCTTAAAAAATATAATATACCAATTCATGCTTGATAGCAAGTAAAAAGCAAGGTATACTTATATGGTAAAAAGGCTTAAATTATAATAAAACGAGGTAATGCTTCATGACTAAAAATAAAAAGCAGTCGATTTTGGCGCTGTCATTGGCAGCCGGAATTTTAATTATATTGGCATTGGGCATCAGCGTGTCGATTATAAACGGCCGGGTTAAGATGAATCCTGATGGCACTATAGGAAATACCGCAGGTAATCTTAACAATGGGGGCTACTTCTGTGAATATAACGGCCGGGTGTATTTTGCCAATTCCTTTGCCGGCGGTGCATTGTATTCAATGAATCCCGATGAGAGCGATTTAAAACAGCTTGGCGATTCGAGTGTGCGCAATATACTTGCAGGCGGCGAATATCTGTACTATTTCCGCATGGGTGCAGCCGTCGATTCCGATTTTGGCAGTGTCAGCGTTCCCCGCTCCTTTAACCGCTGCGATTTAAACGGCGAAAACATTGCAACAATCACCAGAGATACCGTAATAACCGGACAGCTGGTTAATAATTATCTCTATCTACTTGTCTCAGGCAACTCAGACCCTTCGTTTTATAAAATAAAGATTGACAAATCCGAAAGTGAGCTGCTCGCCGACTACACTATTAATCCTGCATGCGCAGTCGGCAGCTACATATATTACAACGGCACTCAGAATAATCATTTTCTCTACTCACTGAATACTGAAAATGATGTGTCAGACGAAATATTGGAGGCAAATATCTGGTATCCCAGCGTTGACGGAGATTATGTGTATTATCTTGATGTGGATAACAATTACAGGATATGCCGGTATTCCATGTCACAAAATGTCATAGAGGTGCTGACTGAAGACAGGGCAGACTGCTATAATGAAGCTTACGGATTTATTTACTATCAGACTGTAGGTGAAAATCCCTGCCTTGTCTGCATGATGGCTGACGGCTCAGGGAAAACAGTTATTGCGGAGGGTGTATATACAAATATTAATATAACCTCACGCTATGTATATTATCAGGAATATGACGATGACTCAACCCTGTACCATACTCTTCTCGGCTCTTCATACGGAGAGGTATTTTCCGGCGCAAGGGAAGCTGCCGGTGAATAAAACGGCACTCCTACTCCTCTATATGGTCAAGTCCCTGGCTCAGGATAGTTACGATATGAGAATCCGCAAGGGCATAAAAAATTGTCTTTCCCTCCCTGCGGTTTCTCACCAGACCCATCTGCTTTAAAATGCGCAGCTGATGCGAAATTGAAGACTGCGACATACCCAGAAGCCTTGCAATATCAAGCACACACATTTCTGCGCACAGAAGCGCATTCAATATTTTCAGTCTTGTAGCGTCACCAAATATTCTGAAAAAATCTGCCAAATCCTGAAGCTCCTCCTCAGGCGGCATCGTTTCGTCAACCTTGTCTATTGTTGCCTTGTCCAAATACAAAAAAGAGTTCTTCTCCATTTCAAACCTCATTTAAAATACATTTTTCGGTAATGCGGCTTACAAAAATACCGATTATTGATTATTAGTTTACAATATTTTTACTGATTAGACAAACTAAAAATTTTCTTCATGCCTTCTGTCATGCTAATCTTACCATCTTCACTCACAATAAGCGCCTCTGCATTATATTTTTCCGCAAGCTCAAGGCCTTTCTCCTCTCCCAGGACAAAGCATGCCGTGGAAAGCGCGTCGCTGTACATACCGTTCTCTGTAATTATTGTGACGCTGTGTACACCGCTGTCTGCGGGATAGCCTGTACCCGGGTCTATGATATGATGATATCTGACCCCGTCCACCTCCACATATCTCTCATAATCACCCGAGGTGGAAATACACATACTGCCGCAGACGGATACCATTCCCAGACTGCGTGTTGTGTCAAAAGGGTCTGTTATACCTATACTCCACGCTGTGCCGTCAGGCTTATCTCCATAGGTAAGAATGCTTCCGCCCACGGAAATAACCGCCGCATAAACTGAGGAGTCGTCTTCCAGATAATCTCTTATTCTGTCAAGCGCCATGCCCTTGCCCACAGCGCCTAAATCTATTGACATACCCTGAGGCAGATATATTATGCCCTTATCTATTTCTATTTTTTCATAACCGGTGTTATTTAGGGCTTCGCTTATCTCCTCCTGCCCGGGCAGAATATACTCACTGTCCTCCATGCCTGAGAATGTATCAATATTCCAAAGCTCTGTCACACCGCCAATTGTTATATCAAAGGCTCCTCCGGAGCTCTCAGACACCTCAAGACAGTCCTCAAGTATACGGCGCAATCCTTCAGACAGCTCTGTCCCCTCTGAAAGGCCCGCACGAGAATTTATAACCGATACCTCTGAGCTCTCAAGTCTCCATGAAAGCTCATCTGTCTCCATGCCGTCTATGATATCTAATATCTCCTTATCCGCTGAAGTCTCCTGTGAGGCATAAATGCATTGTACAATTACTGTACCCATCGCGGTATCCGCAGAGTTGATTATTCTTAAATTATCCCTGCCGCATGCTGTCATCAAAAAAGCAGCTACGAACAGAGCAAATGCCATTATTTTAATTTTAGCTGTTTTTGAAAATGAGGGCTTCATTTAAACCATCCTTTTTGTTATAATAAGCACATGCATAATAATAATCCAAATATTAAAAAATGCAGATTATATGCTGCGGTAATTGGCGGTCTTATCGCCTTTCTGGCACTTGCAAGTATAATTTATATCATTTGCGGTATCGGCAGTTCTGATTCAGTACAGCTGACAGCGGACATTTATAAGGACGGTGTTCTGATAAAAAGTCTGGAGCTTTCTTCCTGCGGAAACCAGACCTTCAGCATTACAGATGATAACGGATGTTATAATATAGTTGAGGTGCGCGACGGCAGGATAGGTATTACCTCCGCAAGCTGCCCGGACAAGCTGTGTGTACATCAGGGCTTTGTTGACTCATGCGTACTTCCAATAACCTGTCTTCCAAACAATGTCGTCATACTTTTGCAGGACG